>DATMAH010000199.1:0-3635 GCA_035583735.1 Dehalococcoidia bacterium | reverse complement strand
CACGCGCGCGTTGCCGTATACGTCGGCCTGCTGCACGTGGATGATGGCGACGTCCGGGTTCAGCGCGGGCACGATGGTGATCGGCTTGCCGGTGAAGGGATCCTCGATGAGCTTGGCGCCCGAGTACTCGAAGCCGTCGGTGCCGCCGAACGAGCGCACGGGCAGGAACGGCAGCCCCATCGCGCCGGCCTGGAGCCGCAGCGTCATGACGACGTTGCTGTACTCGTAGACCTGCAGCCGCCCCTCGCGCACGGCGTTGTCGATGGTGGCGCCCGGCCAGAAGAAGCCGCAGTCCACCTTCGACGCGCAGCCGGCGCCGGCCAGCAGCCCGACGTCGACGTACGTGAACTTGCCGCACACCCAGAGGTCGCGCTTGCCCTGCCGGATGATCTCGCGGATGAGGGCCGAGGGGCCGCGCTGGAAGTAGTTGCAGTCGTACGCCAGGTAGTCGCCGTCGGCGACGAAGCGCAGTACGGCCTCGCGGGCCGACATCAGGCGCGGCTCGAGCGCGCGCCGCTTGTGGTCGCGGACGTACGCGCGAAAGCCGTCGGGATCGACGGGGAGGTACGGCGCCTTGCCCTCGGCGATGACCTTCATGCCGGCGATCGTACCCCCGCAGGCCTGGTCAGCACAGAGCCGGAGTGGCCGAGGATCTGCGCCCGACCAGATTCAGACCGGCCGCCAGCGCGGCCCATTGAGCCACGGGCTTGACCAGTTATCTGTGGATTCCGGTGATCCATAGCGGGTATGCTCAGTGCTGTTGGAGCAGGGCATGGATGCAGCAGGAGGCTAAGAGATGCGAAGGATGCTACTGGGCGCGGGATGCGCCGCGTTGCTTGCGGGTGCGCTGGCCATCGCGTCGGGCGTCATGACAACCGGCGGCGCATACGCCGGCGAAACCGCACCGCCATGCGACTCGACGTCGACCCCGACGAGCACGGCCACGGCCACGGTCGTCCTCACCGGACGCCTGGGCGGCGGCGAGATCGTCTACGCCTCGTTCCCGCAGGGCAACGGGCCGGTGATCCCGACCTGCACCCCGACGCGGCCGGCGCACACGCACACGCCGACGCCGTCGCGGACGCCGGAAGACACGGCGACACCGCCGCCGACCACGCCGACGAACACGCCGGTGCCGCAGGGCACGCCCGGGGGCGGCGCGATCGAGCCGCCGAACACGGGCACGGGCAGCAGCGGCGACGGCATGAACATGGCGTTCATCGCCGCGGGCGCGGCGCTGGTGCTCCTGGGCGGGGCGGGCGTCGGGCTCGGCCTGAAGCGCCGGTAAGGCACAGCGGCGACATGGATGGCGGCGGGCCGCTCCAGGAGCGGCCCGCTGCCCTGATCCGCCGCGCACTCAACACCGCGAACTGGCGCGACACGCATGTTGCCGCGCGAGAAGGAGGAGACGCATGAAGAGCAACTGGACCAGGCTGGGCCTGGCAGGCATCGGCGGAGGGCTGATGCTGGTGATGGCAGCGATGATCGGCGGCGGTAGCAGCTCGGTCTGGGCGCAAGAGCCCACCGGCCAGGCGACGGGGCAGGCCACCAGCGCGCCGAGTGAGACGCAGGGGCCAGCGAAGACGCACACGCCCACGCCTGCGCCCACCGAAGAGCCGACGGAGCCGGCGGCCATCGCGACGTCTGCACCGCCGACGACCGTCCCGGCGACGAACACGCCGACCGGCGGCGCCGCCGGCGGCGGCCTCCAGCCGCCGAGCACGGGTACCGGCTTCGGCCTCGAGGAGGGGACGGAGAGCGCGACGCCGCTGCTCTTCCTCGCCGCGGCGCTGCTCATCGGCGGCGCCGGCGCGGTCGCCATCGGCATGCGACGTCGCTGATCACGCAATTCCGCAAGTAACCTGAGGGAGGGCGTCCGATGGGCGCCCTCCTCGTTTCTCTCGCGCACCTGGCGTCAGTCGGGCGACCAGACGACGCACTGGCCGAGGCCGCAGGCGTCCATGATGCGGTCGGCCGTCTGGTCCGGCGTCAGCTCCGTGTTATCGATCGTGCAGCCCGCGAAGGGACCGTACCGCGCGAACTGCGCGTGCAGCTCGCGCAACTGCGGCTCCGGCACGCGCAGGGTCGCTTCGCGCTCGCGGCCGCGGCGCAGCGTCTCCTCCAGCGATGGCATGAGGAGGACGAACTGCACGCGCACGCGCGCCGCCCGCAGCTCGTCAACGTAGATGGGCAGCAGATGCGGGCCGACGACGGCGTCGATGAAGACGGTGTAGAGCTCCTGGGCATAGGCCGTCGCGGCGCGGGCGGCGGCGCGCGACACCATCTCGTTCTGGCGAGAGGAGGCGGCGCGCCAGGGCTTCGTGTAGCCCATGCGCACGGCGGCGAAGAGCGCGTCCGTCTCCAGGTGCACGGTGCGGTCGTAGCGCTCGCACAGGGACTCGGCGACGCTGCTCTTGCCGCTGCCCGGGGGGCCGGAGAGGATGATGACCTGCGCCATCAGCCGAGGCCCACTTCCAGGCTGATGTCCATGGCCGGCGCGGAGTGCGTGAGCCGGCCGACGGAGATGTAGTCGACACCCGCCTCCGCGATCGCGCGCACGCTATCGATCGTGACGCCGCCGGATGCCTCGACGAGCGCACGCCCGCCGACGATGGCGACGGCCTCCCTGATCTGCGCCACGTCCATGTTGTCGAGCAGGATCACGTCCGCGCCGGCCTTGAGCGCGTCGCGCAGGTCCTCCATGTTCGTCACCTCGACCTCGATGCGCATGGTGTGCGGGGCGCCGCGCTTCGCCAGCAGCACGATCTCCTCCACGTCGCCGAACCCGCGCTGCTTCGCCGCGGCGATGTGGTTGTCCTTGATGAGGATGGCCGTCGAGAGGTTGTAGCGGTGATTGCGGCCGCCGCCGCAGCGCACGGCGTACCGCTCCAGCACGCGCAGGCCGGGCGTCGTCTTGCGGGTGTCGAGGATGGCCGCCTTCGTGCCCTGCACGGCCTCGACGAAACGGCGCGTGGCGGTCGCGACGCCCGACATGCGCTGCAGGAAGTTCAGTGCGACGCGCTCGGCGGCGAGGATGGTCGCCAGCGGGCCCTCGACCTCCGCGAGCTCGGCGCCCGGGGAGACGCGCTGCCCCTCCTCCACCAGGGTGTCGAACGAGACCTCGTCGTCCAGCGCCGTCATCGCCGCCGCGGCGACCGGCAGGCCGCAGACGACGCCGTCGTCCTTCGCGACGAAGACGCCACGTCCCCACTGCTCCCCGATCACGAGCAGCCGCGTCGTGATGTCGTCGTAGGCGCCGTCCTCTTCGAGCGCCCGCAACACCAGCTCGTCGACGACGTTCGGCGGCAAGGCCGGCAGTGTCCCTTCCATCAGCACCTCCGCTCCATTCTGCTACAGATGCGCCGCTCTCGCTGCGGCGCCATCGATACGTGCCTGAGGCCTACGGACGCCGGAACACGATGTGGCGTCGCCACTCTTCGCGCGGCTGCGGGAAGTCCGTCCGGTAGTGGGCGCCGCGGCTCTCCTCGCGGAGCAGCGCTGCCTCCGCCATCATGCGGCCCGCCAGCACCATGTTCGCCAGCTCGTGCGAGGGCCGGTCGTGCGGTGCCGGCAGCGACGCCGCCCACGCCGACAAACGGCGCGTCGCTTCTGCCAGTCCCGCGCCATCGCGGACG
>DATMAH010000198.1:0-9987 GCA_035583735.1 Dehalococcoidia bacterium | reverse complement strand
GCTGAAGGTGGGCGCGGAGAACATCATCTTCGTCGCGACGCCCGCGGCGCTCGGCATCTGGCTCGCGCTGCGATTCGTCCGCAACCTGTCGTCGCGCGTCTCGCCGTGGTGGAGCCTCGGCGGGTCGTTCGCGGGGCTCGTCGGTGGGCTCTTCCTCCTCGCTTTCACGGCGCCGCTGGGCGACGTGCTGGCAGCGGTCAACCCGCTCGGGCTCTTCGGCCCCGGCCCGTTCGGAGAGGGCACGGCTCGTATCATGGTCGCGGCGGTCGTCGGCCCGGGGCTGGCGTTCGCGTTCACGTTCGTGAACGTCGTCACGCGCTCGATGGTCAACGAGAGGATGCCCGGTGAGATGCAGGGGAGAATCTTCGCGGCGCAGAACGTCCTGACGAACCTGGCCTCGATCCCGCCGGTGCTGCTCACGGGCATCATGGCCGACGTGATCGGCGTGCCGCCGGTGTTCTTCCTCGTGGCGCTGGGCGCCGGCGTCATCGCCCTGTACTCCGCCGCGAAGAACGCCGCCCGCCCCGGACCGATGGTGTACTGATGGCCGCGCCGAGCATCCGCCTCGTCCGCCAGCCACCGCCGCCGAAGCCGCGGCCGGTCCTGACGAACCGCAGCTTCCTCTTCCTCTGGCTGGCGCAGCTCATCTCGCAGTCCGCGCAGAACGCGATCCTGTTCACGCTGCTCGTCATCGTCACGCAGCTCACGGACGGCTCGACGTTCACCTCCGTGCTGGTGCTGTCGTTCGTCATCCCGTCGGTGATCTTCGGCGTGATATCCGGCGTCCTCGTCGACATGTGGAGCAAGCGGCTGCTGCTCATCTACACGAACGTCGCGCGCGGCGTCCTCGCCATCTGCTTCCTGATCGCACAGGACCACGTCGTCGCGCTCATCGCCATCAGCGTGTTCTTCGCGACGTCGAGCCAGCTCTTCGGCACGACTGATGCCGTGACGGTGCCGTCCGTCGTGCCGCGCGACCAGCTCATCTCGGCGAACAGCCTCTTCAACCTCGCCGTCACCGGCTCGCAGCTCGCCGGCATGATCTTCCTCGCGCCCATCGTCCTGCCGGCGTTCGGCGACGACGGCCCGACCGTGCTGTTCATCATCGCGGCCGGCATGTTCGCGGTCTCGGTGGCCTGCGCATACCTCATGCCGCCGATCCCGGCCGACGACGCGGCCCCCGACAAGTCGTGGCCGGACCTGCGCGAGATGCGCGACGCGGCGGGCGACTACGTCAACACGCTCCGCACGCTCAGCCGCGACCCCGTCGCGACGCTCGCGCTCATCCACTACGCGACAGGCTCCTCGCTGGTGCTGCTGTTCGCGGTGCTGGTGCCGCGCTACATGCAGGCCATCCTGGAGATCTCGCCCGATAAGGCGGTGACGATCTTCGCGCCGGTGGGCGTCGGGGCCATCCTGGGGCTGCGGGCGCTGCCGTTCATCGCCGTGCGCCTCGGCAAGAACCGCACCGTCATCGCCGGCCTCTGCGGGCTGGCGCTGTCGATCATCGCCCTGGCCCTGGTAGACCCCATCGCCCGCGGGCTGGAGTCGACGGAGCACCTGAATCCGTTCGGGGATGAGCGGGCCGGCGGTCTCTCCATCCTCGTGCTGCTGACGATGGCGTTCGCGGGGCCGATGGGGTTCACGTATGCGCTGGTCAACGCGCCGGCCCAGACGGTGCTCCACGAGCGGGCGCCGGCGGAGATGCGCGGGCGCGTGTTCGCCGCCCAGGTGGTGCTGGCGAACGCGGCCGGCATCCTGCCGCTCATCGTCGCGGGCTCCGTAGCCGATATCTTTGGTGTCAGCACGGTGCTCTTCGCCATCGCCGCCGCCATGGCCGCGATCGCCGGGGTGAGCATCTACCTGGAGGCGAAATGGTCCGTCGGCATGCGTCCGCCGCCACCCGCGGTTTCGCCCGGCACGCCGCTGTAATACGCCGCATTCTAGATTCGTTGACAGCGTCAGCGGGCCGTGCATAGACTGCCTCAGAATGGAGGTTGGGCTGAGTGGTTGAGATGACGATCGAATCCATCAGGGTGAGCCTGATGAACTACCAGCGGGTAGTGATCCTCAAGGAGAAGTCGTCTGACCGCTATCTCCCGATCTGGATCGGGCCCGCCGAGGCGGACGCCATCGCCGTCCAGCTCCAGGAGGTAGCGGTTGCCCGGCCGCTCACCCACGACCTGCTGCGCTCGGTCATCGATAGCCTTGGCGCCACCGTCCTCCACATCCTCGTCAACGACCTGGCGAACGACACCTTCTACGCCCGCATCGTCCTTGACGTGAACGGCGACCAGCTCGAGATCGACTCCCGGCCCAGCGACGCCATCGCCCTGGCGGTGCGCGCCCGCGTGCCCATCTTCGCCGACGAGGCCGTCCTCACGAAGGCCGGCGTCATGCTCGACAAGGACGGCGAGGGGAGCGAGACCGCCGCCGAGCGCACCGCCGCCGTCCAGCCGGAGGAGATCGAGAAGATGTCCGCCTTCAAGGACTTCATCGAGAGCCTCGACCTGGACGACTTCGACAAGCGCCGGAGCTAGCGACCCACTCCGCCCATCCTTCCCGGCGGCGACTCGACATGAGGCGCGGCATGGCCTTGTCCGTTGCCGGGGCTCGGCGCATACTTGACCGGCACAGCCAAGGGACGAACGCCAAGATTGTGACGCTTGTCACGTTGCCTCCTGCCGAAACATTGTGATAATCTTCGCAAAGTCGGAACGCCCGCATACGGAGCGTCCGCATCGGAGGTCTCGCGGTGCGCGTGACTCCCGCGTTCCGGCTGATTGGCCTCGGCTCGTACGTGGCCACGTGCATCGTGGGTGGGACGGTGGGGGGCTACTACCTGGATAGGGCCCTCGGCACCGGGGACTGGTTGACGCTCGGCGGGCTGGCGCTGGGCCTGGTGGCCGCCTTCTGGGGCGGCTATCGCATGCTGATGGAGACGCTCGCCGACGTGCGCCGCTGGCAGGCAGGCGAGGCGAAGAGGCAAAAGGGCGGTCGTTGAAGAACCCCAAGACCATCGCCATCGCGATTGGCGCGCTCGTCCTGCTGGGCGTCGGCTTCTTCTTTGTCCGCGGGCCGAAGCCCCACATCGAGATCAAGGCCGAGACGCTGTTCGAGATCGGCCCGTTCCCTGTCGTGAACACGTGGGTCACGGCCCTGCTGGTGCTCGTCGTGGTCATCACCGTCGCCACGCTGGCGACGCGGAACCTGACGCTGATCCCGACGGGCCTCCAGAACGCCGTCGAGGCGGTCGCCGAGGCCCTCTACAACATCTGCATCAACACGGCCGGCGAGAACAACGGGCGGCGCTTCTTCCCCGTCATCGCCACGATCTTCGTCTTCATCTGGATCGCCAACTGGATGGCGCTGCTGCCGTTCTTCAACGCCATCGGCTCGGTGGAGAAGGTCGACCCCGACCACTTCCTGCACGAAGCCATCATCTTCGAGAGCGCGGGCCCGCTGAACCTCATCCAGCTCAACCAGTCGGAGGTGGAGTTCCACGAGGACGAAGAGGCGCTCGCCGAGTGTGAGACGATCGAGGACGACGACGCGCTGCGCGAAGACTGCATCCGCCACGTGCGGGAGGAGGCGATCCTCCACACGCTGGAGGAGGAAGAGGGCATCCACGCCGAAAGCTACGAGGCGGCGATCGCCGAGCTGGAAGACAGCGGCAAGAGCATCGGCGTCATCTTCCCGTGGTTCCGCAGCATGAACACGGACATCAACTCGCCCCTGTCCATCGCCATCATGGCGATGATCTTCGTGGAGTTCTGGGGCATCACGGCGCTCGGGGTGTTCAAGTACGGGGGCAAGTTCTTCAACTTCAGCAGCCCCATCTACTTCTTCGTCGGGCTCCTGGAGCTCGTCGCGGAGTTCGCGCGCGTGATCAGCTTCACGTTCCGTCTCTTCGGCAACATGCTCGCCGGCGAGATCCTGCTGCTCGTGATGACGTTCCTGGCGCCGTTCCTGGTGGCGCTGCCGTTCTACGGGCTCGAGACGTTCGTCGGCGTCATCCAGGCGTTCGTCTTCGCCATGCTGACGCTCGTCTTCGCCACGCTCGCCGTGCAGTCGCACGACGACCACGGCGAGGACCACGGGGACGCGCACGCCGCAGACGGCGTGCGCTACCACGGCCCGGACGTGCCGCTGCAGGGGCCGGTGCCGGCCGAATAAACGGGAGCTAGCCCCGCGCGGGAAGCGGGGTGCAGAGTGCAGAGGGACATCCGCCCGGTCGGCGGGTGACGAACAGGAGGAGTCGCTTGGACATCGTACCCATGTTGCCGCTGCTGGAGTTCACGGACGAAGGTCTCCGCTTCCTCGCAGCCGGTCTTGCCATCGGCCTCGGCGGCGTCGCGCCGTCGCTCGCCATCGGCATGCTGACCGGCCGCGCGATGGAGGCGCTGGGCCGCAACCCGGAGGCGCAGCCGGTCATCCAGACCAACATGATCCTGGGCATCGCCTTCGCGGAAGCGATCGCGATTTACGCCCTCGTCGTCGCGGTCATGATCGGCTTCGTGTTCTAGGACGCAGGTTTGCGGCGCCCGCCGCCTGAGGCGGGTGCCCGCGGGAGCCAGTGATCATGGTCTTACTGGGAATCGCGGACCTCGGCATCAACCTGCCGGTGCTCATCGCGCAGCTCGTGAACTTCACGGTGCTGCTCGTCGTGCTCCGGCTCGTCGCCTGGGGCCCGCTCATGAAGATGCTGGACGAGCGCCGCGAGCGCATCCGCGAGAGCCTCGAGGCCGCCGACCGCGCCAAGGCGCAGGTCGCCGAGTCTCAGCGCCAGGTGCAAGAGCAGGTGGAAGCCGGCCGGCGTGAGGCGCAGCAGCTCATCGCGCAGGCGCAGGAGATCGCCGGCCGCATCCAGGCGGACGCCCGCTCGCAAGCGCAGGCCGACGCCGAAGCGATGCTGGCCCGCGCGCGGAACGAGATCCAGCTCGAACGCGACCAGGCGATCGCTGAGCTGCGCAAGGAGTTCGCCGATATGACGATCTCCGCGGCGGAGAAGGTCATCAACTCGTCGCTCGACCGCCAGCAGCACCGTCGCCTGATCGATGAGGCGCTGGCACAATCGAGCTTCGCGGAGAGGAACTAAGTGCCCGCACGATCGCCCTCCGCACGCCGCTACGCCGAGGCCATCTTCTCGCTCGCCAGCGAGCAGGGGAGCCTCGTGCAGTGGACGTCAGACCTCGGCGCCATCGCCGGCTTTGTCTCCGAGGCCGATGTGTCGCGCGTGCTCAACAGCTCGCGCGTGCCCGCGGCGGAGAAGCTGCGGCTGCTGTCGGCGGGCCTGGAGCGTGAGGTGGGGCCGCATGCCTGGAACCTGGTGCGGCTGCTGCATCACCGCGGCAAGATCGCCATCGCGCCGGAGATCAGAGACGCCTTCCAGGAGATGGTGGACGAGAGCCGCGGGGTCGCGCACGCCGTCGTCACCACGGCCGTGCCGCTCTCCGACGACGAGCGCCGCGCCGTCGCGGCGAAGCTCTCGTCGATCACGGGGAAGCAGGTGGACGTGACGCCGGCCGTCGACGAGTCGATCATCGGTGGCGTCGTCGCCCGTATCGGCGACCAGCTCATCGATGGCAGCACGCGCTCACGGCTCATGGCGCTGAAGCGCCGGCTCGAAGGCGCGGCGCGGTGATGGGGACGCGAGATGAGAACGGGCGGCGCACGGCGCCGCATGAGCGGGTGACGCGGACAGCGCGGAGGTAACCATGGCGATACGGTCCGAAGAGATCGCGAGCATCATCAAGCAGCAGATCCAGCAGTTCGGCGCGGAGACCACGGCCGTCAACGTCGGCACCGTGGTGGAGGCCGGCGACGGCATCGCGCGCGTGCACGGGCTGTCGCAGGTGGCCGCGTCGGAGCTGGTGGAGTTCCAGAACGGCGTCATCGGCCTCACCCTGAACCTGGAGGAGGACAGCGTCGGCGTCGTGGTGCTCGGCGACTACACGGAGATCAAGGAGGGCGACGAGGTGCGGGCCACCGGCCGCATCGCCCAGGTGCCCGTCGGCGATGCGCTGCTGGGCCGCGTCGTCGACGCGCTCGGCGTCCCCATCGACGGCAAGGGCCCGCTCTCGACGACGAAGACGCGCCCCGTCGAGCGCATCGCCCCCGACGTCACGACCCGCAAGTCGGTCGATACGCCGGTGCAGACGGGCATCAAGGCGATCGACGGCATGATCCCGATCGGCCGCGGGCAGCGCGAGCTGATCATCGGCGACCGCGGCACCGGCAAGACAGCCATCGCCGTCGACGCCATCATCAACCAGAAGGGCGGCGACCTCCTCTGCATCTACGTCGGCATCGGCCAGAAGAACGCGAAGATCGCCCAGCTCATGGGCACGCTGGAGGCGCACGGCGCGCTCGAGCACACGGTCATCGTCGCCGCGACGGCGTCGGACTCCGCCGCGCTGCAGTATCTGGCGCCGTTCGCCGGCTGCGCGATGGCCGAGGAGTGGATGGACCAGGGGAAGGACGTCCTCATCGTCTACGACGACCTGTCGAAGCACGCCTGGGCGTACCGCCAGATGTCGTTGCTGCTTCGCCGGCCGCCCGGCCGTGAGGCCTACCCGGGCGACGTCTTCTACCTGCACAGCCGCCTCCTCGAGCGCTCCGCGAAGCTGAACGAGGAGCACGGCGGCGGCTCCAGCACGGCGCTGCCGATCATCGAGACGCAGGCGAACGACATCTCCGCCTACATCCCGACGAACGTCATCTCGATCACGGACGGCCAGATCTTCCTGGAGAACGACCTGTTCAACGCCGGCATCCGGCCGGCCATCAACGCGGGCAACTCGGTGTCGCGCGTGGGCACCGCTGCGCAGCGCAAGGCGATGAAGCAGGTGGCGGCGCAGCTCCGCCTGAACATGGCGCGCTACCGCGAGCTGCAGGCGTTCGCGCAGTTCGGCACGAGCGACCTGGACGCGGCGACGCGCCGCGAGCTGGAGCGCGGCCAGCGCGCGCAGGAGATCCTGAAGCAGCCCCAGTACCAGCCGCTCTCGATGGCGCAGCAGGTGACGATCTTCTGGGCGCTGAACAACGGCTTCCTCGATGACGTGCCGGTGGAGAAGGTGCAGGCGTTCGAGGCGGCGTTCCACAAGTACATGGAGAGCAACAAGCCGGAGATCGCGGCGACGATCATGGAGCAGAAGGAGCTGGACGCCGGCATCGAGGAGCAGCTCCGCGCCGCGGTGACCGAGTTCAAGAACACGGTGCCGTACTAACGGGTAGTGAGGTATCAGTTCTCAGTTGGCAGTGTGCCGGGACGCTCCGGCTGCTCTGCGAACTGTGAACCCGCGACTGTGAACTAACGATGGCTTCAGTCAGGCAGATCAAGCGACGCGTACGCTCCGTGACGTCCATCGCCAAGGTGACGAAGGCGATGGAGCTGGTCGCCGCGTCCAAGATGCGGCGCTCGCAGGCGCGCGCGCTGGCCGCGCGGCCGTACGCCGAGAAGATCCGCGAGATCCTGGGCGACCTGGCGAAGCAGCGCATCACCGCCGAGGAAGAGCAGCATCCGTTCCTCGTCGCGCGGCCCGTGCGCAACACGCTCATCCTCTACCTGGGGCCGAACCGCGGCCTCGCCGGCGGCCTCCCCGGCAACATGAACCGCCGCGCCGCCTCGTTCGCGCTCGAGCAGGAGTCGCCGGTCCGCTTCGTCACCGTCGGCCGGAAGGGGCGCGACTTCGTCGTGCGCGCCGGGCAGCCGCTCGTCGCCGAGTTCACCCTGCCCGACTACCCCGAGCAGCTCGACGTGCTGCCGATCACGCGCGTCGTGCTGGACGAATACAACAGCGGCAACGTCGACCGCGTCTTCATGCTCTACCCGCGCTTCGTCAACACGGCGGTGCAGGCGCCCACCGTGCGCCAGCTCCTGCCCATCGAGCCGGAAGAGCTGACGGACATCACCGAGGAAGACATCGACTACATCTACGAGCCGGAGATCCACGGCGTGTTCGACCAGTTGCTGCCGCGCTACATCGAGATGACGGTCTACGCCGCCATCCTCGAGAACGAGGCGAGCGAGCTCTCGGCGCGCATGGTGGCGATGCGCAACGCCACCGACGCCGCGAATGAGATGATCGAGACGCTGACGCTGGTCTACAACAAGGCGCGGCAGGAGCAGATCACGAAGGAACTTCTCGACATCGTGGGCGGTGTCGAAGCGATGAAGTAGGGCATCAGGCGGGCACGCAGCCGCGCCGGGAGGCAACAGCCATGGTTACAGCAGCGAGCGCAGGCACCGGCAAGGTCGTCCAGGTCATCGGCACCGTCGTCGATGTCGAGTTCCCCGGCGGCCAGCTCCCGGAGCTGTTCAACGCCCTCGAGATCAAGAACGGGGACGAGACGCTGGTCGCCGAGGTGAATGCGCACCTGGGCAACAACTGGGTGCGCGCGCTGGCGATGAACTCGACCGACGGCCTGCGGCGCGGCGCCGAGGTGCGCGACACCGGCGCGCCCATCACCGTGCCCGTCGGCCCCGCCACGCTGGGCCGCCTCTTCGACGTGCTGGGCACCGCGCTGGACAAGCGCGGCGACGTCTCGCGCGAGCACACCGCGCCCATCCACCGCAAGCCCCCGACGTTCGAGGAGCAGGAGACGCAGGTGCAGGTCCTCGAGACCGGCATCAAGGTCGTCGACCTCATCGCCCCGCTCGCGCGCGGTGGCAAAGTCGGCCTCTTCGGCGGCGCCGGCGTCGGCAAGACGGTGCTCATCAAGGAGCTGATCCGCAACATCGCCGCCGAGCACTCCGGCATCTCCGTCTTCACCGGCGTGGGCGAGCGCTCCCGCGAGGGCAACGACCTCTGGGTGGAGATGGAAGAGTCCGGCGTGCTGGACAAGACGGTGCTCGTCTTCGGCCAGATGAACGAGCCGCCCGGCGTGCGTCTGCGCGTCGGCCTCACGGGCCTGACGATGGCGGAGTACTTCCGCGACCAGTCCGGCCAGGACGTGCTGCTCTTCATCGACAACATCTACCGCTACACGCTCGCTGGCATGGAGGTGTCCGCGCTGCTCGGCCGCATGCCCTCGGCCGTGGGCTACCAGCCGACGCTTGCGACGGAGATGGGCGAGCTGGAGGAGCGCATCACGACGACGAAGACCGGCTCCATCACGTCGTTCCAGGCGATCTACGTGCCGGCGGACGACTACACGGACCCGGGCGTCGCGACGACGTTCGGCCACCTCGACGCCGTCGTCGCGCTGGACCGGGCGATCTTCGAGAAGGCGATCTTCCCGGCCATGGACCCGCTGGCGTCGTCGTCGCGCATCCTCGACCCCAACATCGTGGGGCAGGAGCACTTCGACGCGGCGCGCGGCGTGCAGCGCGTGCTGCAGCGGTACAAGGATCTGCAGGACATCATCGCCATCCTCGGCGTGGAGGAGCTCTCCGACGAGGACAAGCAGACGGTGGCGCGCGCCCGCAAGATCGAGCGCTTCCTGGGCCAGGCGATGTTCATGGGCGAGATGTTCACCGGCATCCCCGGGCAATACGTGCCGATCCGGGAGACCGTGCGCGGCTTCAAGGAGATCCTCGAAGGCAAGCACGACGCCCTGCCGGAGCAGGCGTTCGTCAACGTCGGCACCATCGACCAGGCCGTCGAGAAGGCCCAGACGATGGCCAGCGAAGGCTGAGAGCGGAAGGCCGCCACCACCCCGCTCGCCCCTCGAGGGAGCGGCCCGGGCGTGAGCGGCGGCGGCACGAGGACAATCATGCCACTGACCGTCGAGATCGTCACCGTCGAACGGAAGCTGCTGGAGGAGACCGGCGTCGATGAGGTGATCGCGCCCGGCGTCGAGGGCCAGCTCGCCATCCTGCCGCGCCACGCCGCCTTCATGACCATGCTGGCCCCCGGCGAGCTGATCCTGCGCAAGGGGCAGGAGGAGATCCCGTTCGCCGTCAGCGGCGGCTTCTTCGAGGTGCTGCGCGACAAGGTGACGGTCCTGGCGGACGCCGCCGAGCGCGCGGAGGAGATCGACATC
>DATMAH010000197.1:0-3321 GCA_035583735.1 Dehalococcoidia bacterium | reverse complement strand
GCGATCGACATCGGCGACCGGGATCCCTTCGTCGGCACCAACCGCCAGCTCGCCGAGGCGCTGACACGCCTCGACGTGCCGCACACCTTCGAGGTGTACGACGGGGATCACGGCAACCGCGTCCGCGAGCGGTTCGAGGCGAACGTGCTGCCGTTCTTCTCGCGCCACCTCGCGGCGCCCTGAGAGCGTCGACGGGCGCTCGCCGATCTGGCGGATGACGGTCCAGCCGCGTTCAGGCAGACACGGGCCGCCAGCGCGTGTGCGCGTCAGGCGGCAGTCCCAATGAAGGTGACGCGCTTCCGGAGGAAGTGCGTCCGCCTCTCTGGCGGGAGCGCCAGGCGCCGGCGAATCAGCTCAACGAGCGCGCGATCGCTTTCGCGGCGCAGGGCCGCGAGCCGCTGCTTCCTGCCGGGTCGCTTCTGCATGTGTTCGCTCGAGCAGGTTGATCACCGCGAGGTCGCGGGGGCGCCTCGCCGCCTTCTTGCTCCGGATGATATCCGGCAGGCAGGCCACGCGAAGGGAGGCACCGCCCAGCGTCACCTCCGTCGCGCGGTGCCGGATCCCTTCGAACGACCGGACGCCGTGAATCGAGGTCATGAAATCCAGTTGGAGCCCATCCTCGTCTCTCACGACGCGGTACATGTCCGAGGCCGGATAGTACGGCCGGAGCACCGTGGCGCGCAGCGCCGCCGCGAGCGCCTTGAGCTTCCGCATGTTCGCCGGCGTCTTCCGGAACATGAAGTCGAAGTCGACCGTCGTGACCGGCGCGCCCTGCAGCGCCGCCGCCGCGTTGCCGATCAGCACGGCGTCGAACCGCAGTCGCTGCAGATGGCGAGCGACTTCGGACAGAAGCGGCCCGGCGTCCACCGGTTCAGTATATTCACATCGTTGTCGGGGGCGGGTCGATCAGGCGCGCTTGGTGTCGGCGGCTCTCGCCGGCCCGCCGGCGGCCGCCAGCCGGCGTTCCCGCTTTCGTCGCGTCCAGGCGTCGAGACGGCTGCGCGCGAGCGCGGCCTCGCGGTCCATGTACTCCTGATCGACGGTCCACGTCGTCAGCTCGACGCGCAGGCCGTTCGGATCGAAGAAATAGATCGACCGGACGATCGTGTGGTCGGTGACGCCGAGCACCTCGACGCCCGCCTCTTCGAGGCGCCGCTTGGCTACAAGCAGCTGGTGTTCGTCGGGGACCTGCAGCGCCAGATGATGCACCCAGGCCGGCGTGTTCGGCGACGGCAGCGGCGCCTCGCCATCGCCGAGATCGAAGAAGGCGAGGAACGACCCGTCGGCCATCCTGAAGAAGAGGTGCGTGTAGGGGCAGTGTTCGCCCGTCGAGGGGACGTGATCCGACTCGATGACGTGGGCCAGCGGCAAGCCGAGCAGATCTTCGTAGAAATGCCGCGTCTCCTCGGCGTCGCGGCACCGGTAGGCGAAGTGGTTGAGCCGCTCGATCGTGAAGTCAGCCATGGCGACCCGTGCGCGCGCCGCGGCTACCGCCCCTCCTGCGGCGGCGGCGCCGAAGCGCCCTCGCGCTCGACTTGCTCGAGGTGCCTGGAGGCCGACAGCATGTTCGTCATGCCCCGGTTCCCCTCGTGGCATGCGTACTCGTAGACGCCGGCGCCATCGGGCCGCGATCGCAGCTCGAGGGCGGCCGTCCAGGGCGCAGTCCACGTCGCGGGATCAACGAAGGTCACCGTGTAGTTGATAGTATCTCGTCCAGTACGGGTGAATCGCTCAATGAGACGGAGTCCGGGTGACGCACCGCGCGGGGCCGCCTTGAGGTTCGTCGTCTCCACGACAAGCGTCGTCCCCTCCCAGCGGCCGCGCGCGTCCCCCATGTACAGGCGGATGGCTGGCGACAACGGCGGCCGGCCGTCGAGCGGGATGATGCGCGTGTCGTGGATCAGCTCGTACGTGATCGCCACGAACTCCGGCGTCTGGAGGATGCGGAAGTTCGCGTTGTAGACCGCGGGGAACATCGCGTCGGGGAAGCCCGAGCCGTGGACGATGCAGCGGACGCCGAGGCTGTAGTCCTCGTAGGAGTCGCACGGCTCGCCGCGCGCGAGGCTGCCGCATCGCTGGACCGGCAGCGGCCTGGCTCCCGGGACGCGCGGCGGCAGCCGCCCGTCGGGAGGGTCGACGATGAGCGACGTGCGGCGCGAGGTCGTGTTGTATTCGCGCCAGTGCGGGACCGGCGCCGTCGGGCCCTCGACCTTGTCTGCCAGCACGTCGACCGGCGCCAGATCGCGCTCGTCGCGGAGGCGCACCTCTTCGAGCCGTTTGGCGTACTCCTCGTCGGTGAGGAACTGGCGCCTGCCGAACTGCGCCGGCCGTTCGAGCGGCACGCCGTACTCGCCTTCGCTCGTCCACTCCCCTCGCAGATCCGGGTCTCCCCACGGTGTCCGCTGGCTCCACTGGGTCTGGTTCGTCTGGGCGAACGATGCCTGCACCAACCCGCCAAGCTGTAGGATGGCCGCTGTCACCGCCGCACCGAAGATCGTCATCGTTTGGATCTTCATGCCTCGCTCCCGTTGGCAATGGTATCGCCGATGGCTGCGGCGAGTCGTACGAGGTGCCTCAAAATTGCCTCAAAATCGACGACCACGGTGGGTTCCCCCCGATAGGCCTGATTGCACCAGCGGCTGACCGGCGCGCCGCCGCCGGCCGGCCTGGTAGCACCAGGGAGGGTTGCGGTGGACTGTGACGTAACCAGTGACGTGACCCTGTCGGTGCCGCAAGATCGCGCCGGTCGACTCGCTGGCCTGGACAACACCTGTGCGCGCCGCGTGCGGCGCGCTCGTGACGATGCGGGAAGCCGTGCTCCGGCGGAGATCGTGCCGACGCCTGGCTCCGGTACCGACCCTGGACTGGCGTTCACCCCCGCCGCCAACGGCTGGGTCATGCCCTGATCCTCGCCGCCGCCTACGGCACGCGGAACTCGCCGAGCGGCGGCGGCGTGACGCGCCGCTCACGGGGGACTGCAAGCTGGGGGATCCAGCCGTACGGCACGCGGTAGCCGCGGTAGACCGCATTCGACGCGTTGGCGCCGCCGAAGACCGGGTACAGGTACTCCCAGACGATGGCGCCGTCGCGCGTGACCTCGAACAGCCGTCCGCCGGCGCCAGCCGTGATCAGCGTGTTATCGTTCGGCAGCCGCTGCGCGCTGCTGATGTTGGGGCTGAAGAACCGCGGGTTCGCGTAGGACCAGACCAGCTCCTGCGTCACCGGGTTGATCTCGAGCACGCGGGATCCTGCGCGCTGGAACGCGCCTCGGCCGTCCGGCGCAATCGGGCCAGCGAAGCCGTAGCCGCTCGAGCCGCCGTT
>DATMAH010000196.1:0-2894 GCA_035583735.1 Dehalococcoidia bacterium | reverse complement strand
GGGCGCGCTGACGTTCGGCGTGCGGCTTCTTTCGCTCGCGTATCTGCCGCCGTCCGCGCTGCCCGCGCTCGCCCGCCAGGCGCTGGGGTTCGTGCTGCCGGCGGCGCTCAGCGCCATCATCGTTCCCTCGGTTCTGTTTTCGGGCGACGACAAGACATTGACGCTTCCGCCCGAGAACGCGCGCGCCGTCGCGGCGGTGACGGCGGCGTGCGTCGCGTGGCTCGGCCAGCGGCGTCTGCCGGCCGGCCGTCAGGTATGGCTCACCATTGCTGCTGGGATGGCGACCCTCTGGACGCTGGAAGCGCTGACGTGAAGGTCAGTAGGCGCCGATCTCGCGCAACCGCTCGTCGCTGATGCCGAAGTAGTGGGCGATCTCGTGCCGGACGACCCGCCGGACGCGCGCCTCCAGGTCGGCTTCGTCGCGGGCCAGCCGTTCGATGGGTTCGCGAAAAATCACGATGACGTCGGGCGTCACCAGGTGATAGCCCCCGCCGCGTCGAGACAGCGGGACGCCCCGGTACAGTCCGAGCAGCGTGCAGTGCGGGCGGACCCTGGTCGAGCGGAGGTCATCGGGCCAAGGGCGGTCCTCGATGAGCACCTCGATGTTGTGGAGGGCGCCGGCGAAGGGCTCCGGCAGCTCCTCGAGCGCCCGCGCCACGAGCTCTTCGAACCGTTCCGGGGTCGTTCTCACATCGCCAGTCTACCAGCCGCCTGCGAGGTCGGCCGCCCGTCACAGGCCCGCGGCGCGTAGATGAGCCGGTTCGCCAGTGGCAGGGGCCGTGCGACGGCGTCGGCTGCCATCGGCTGGCCTCACCCCGGCCCTAGGTCGCGGGCCGGGACTCCGGCTCCGCCACGCAGCGTTTCAGCAGGTCGTGGCGCGTGACGATGCCAACCAGCCGTCCGTTCTCCACCACCGGGAGGCGCTTGATGTCGCGCTCGAGCATGAGGCGCGCGGCTCGCCACACCTCGTCGTCCGCTTCGACGGTGACGACGGGCGACTGCATGATGTCCCGAACCGGGCGTTTGCGCGCCTCCTCGTACGCCGCGGCGAGCTCGGCCTCGGACGATATCCAGTTCCCGAAAAGCTTCGGCGCCCGGAAGGCCGAGAACGGAATCCCCGATTCGCGGATGTCGAAGTCGGTTTCGGTCACGATGCCGACGACGCGGCCCGGATCATCGGTCGAGACGATGACCACGCAGCCGATGCGATTGTCCAGCATCAGCCTGGCGATGTCTCCCAGGGTCGCGTCGGGCGTCGCGGTGACCACCGGGCTGACCATGATGTCGCGTACGCGCATATGAGGCCCCTTTCGGCTCCAGCCTGGCCGGGCGTGGCGGGCCGGCGCCACGTCCATGCGGACGCGGCGTCAGCGGCGTTTGTACGCAATGCGAAGGCCGCGGACCAGCGTCCCGGCTGGCCCGGCGCTACATATACATGCCGCCGTTGATGTTGAACTGCTGACCGGTGATCCAGTCCCCCTCGGTCACCAGGAAGCGGACGAACGCGGCGACTTCCTCCGGCCGGCCGAAGCGTCCGAGGGGGATGCGCGCGAGCAGCGCCTTCTTCGGCTCCTCCGGCACCGCCGCGAGCATGTCGGTCTCGACGAATCCGGGGCACATGGCGTTCACGGTGATGTTGTACCGGGCGAGCTCCTGGGCCGCGGACTTCGTGAAGGCGATGAGCCCGGCCTTGGCCGCCGCGTAGTTCGCCTGTCCGATGTTCCCCATCTGGCCGATGATGCTGGACATGTTGATGATGCGCCCGTAGTTGCGCTCGATCATGTGGGGAATGACGGCGGACGTGCAGTAGAAGGCGCTGTTGAGGTCGGTGTTGATGACTTCTTCCCACTCCTGGTGGCTCATGCGGCGGAGCGTCCGATCGCGGTTGACCCCGGCGTTGTTCACCAGGATGTCGATGCGGCCGAACTCTTTGATGGTCTGGTCCACCATCATCTGCACGTCGTCGGGGTGCGCGACGCCGGCCCGGATGGCGACGGCGCGGCCGGGGCCCGTCTTGTTGATCTCCGCCGCCAGCTCCTTCGCCGGCCCCTCGCTCTGGAAATAGTTCACCACGACGTTGGCGCCGTACGCCGCCAACTCCTTCGCGACGGCCCGCCCGATGCCGCGGGACGCGCCCGTGACGATGGCCACCTGATCGTCCAGTCGCTTGCTCATGCCCTGTCCTGTCCTCCTGAGTTGGTCCTGCCGCCTGCGGGGCGACGCTCGCCGATTATGCGCGACGCGCGGCCGTGGGACAAGGAAGCGCGCCGGCCGTGGTACCGTCTACGCATGACGACGGTCGCCGGCATCGACCTCGCGGGGGCGCCAGCGTACGGAGTGAAGCGATTCGGAATCGTCGGCCTCGCGGCGCTCCGGGTCGAGCGCGACGGGATCGCGGCGCTGGAGGTCACCGCCGGCCGGCTGGACGACGAAAGCGTGCTGGCGTTCGTACGCCGGCACGGCGCGGCCGTGGTCGCCATCGACGCGCCGCTGTCGCTTCCCCGGGGGCGGTGCTGCGCGAACCGCTCGTGCGCCTGCGCCCGCTTCGGTATCGTCCGCGAGGCGGAGCGCGAACTCGTGCAGCGCGGACATCGCCCGTACTGGACCCTCCTGCCTTCGATGGTTCCGCTCACCCTGCGCGGCATGGCGCTGCGGCGGAGGCTCGAGGCGGACGGCAGGCGTGTCATCGAGGTCTTCCCCGGCGCGGTGCGCGACATTGTGGGCGCCGGCCGGAGCCACGATCGCGCCCTCGCGCAGGCGCTGCGCCGGGCCGGCGTGCGACGCCTCCCGGCCGGCCTCGGACGGGACGCGCTCGACGCCTTGGCGGCGGCCTGGGTCGCCGCGCGCTACGTGCAGGGCGCATGCGACGCCGTGGGCCCGGCCGACGAAGGGCA
>DATMAH010000195.1:0-2405 GCA_035583735.1 Dehalococcoidia bacterium | reverse complement strand
CGGCGTCGAACACCGGGGAGACGTAGTGCGCCGCCACCCACTTCGCGACCGCCACGCGGTCCTCGTCCAGCAGCGGCGCCTCGCCGATGAGCGAGCGGAGTTCGCGGATCTTCTCCGGCTCCGTGAAGACGGGACGGTCGTGCACCTCGAGCACGATGCCCTGCAGCGTCTGCCGCCCGAACGGGACGTAGGCGGCATGTCCGGGCCGTACCGTCATCGCCTGCGGGATCGCGTACGAGAACGTCTGCCGGTGCGGGAAGGTGGAGTTGACGGCGACTTCGGCGTACATGCGCCCGTCGGACGGCGGCTGGTGCGGCTCGCTCATGCGGCGATTGTCCGTGAACGGGGCGGAAACGCAAACGGGAAGGCGCCATCGCCCTCCCGTGAGATATCGGCCCGGACAGGCCGCCTTAGACGCGAGCCTTCTCCTTGATGCGGGCGGCCTTGCCGGTGAGCCCGCGCAGGTAGTAGAGACGCGCGCGCCGCACGTTGCCCTGCCGCACGACGGTCACCTTCTCGAGGCGCGGCGACCAGATGTTGAAGGTGCGCTCCACGCCCACGCCGTGGGCGATGCGCCGGACGGTGAAGTTGGCGCCGGCGCCACCCTCGTTCTTGCGGATGACGACGCCTTCGAACACCTGCGTGCGCGTACGCTCGCCTTCGACGACCTTGGCGCTGACGCGCACGGTGTCGCCGGGATTGAACTCTTCGACGGCGGGGTTCGGCTGGCGCTCGACCAGGTGACTGACATCCATAACGGCGGTCAGGATATCGGCCTGAAGCTGGGGGGGCAAACGTCAGCCGCCGATGCCCTCGGCGCGGAGGTCTTGTGCCGGCGCATCCAGGTCGACGAGCACCCATCCAGGAATGGGGAGCGCACGCCAGAGCGCGAAGGGGTCGTCGAGCGAGAAGCGCGTGGCGAGCCAGGCCATCATCACGCGGCCATGGGTGAC
The DNA here is from genome assembly GCA_035583735.1 of Dehalococcoidia bacterium. Taxonomy (GTDB): domain Bacteria; phylum Chloroflexota; class Dehalococcoidia; order DSTF01; family JACRBR01; genus DATMAH01. The sequence continues at coordinate 1,452 of DATMAH010000195.1, read as the reverse complement.
GATGGCGGCGGGGAACGCCCCCTGCTCGACGACGCGCACGCCTTCATCGAAGCGGGCGGCGGCGGCGCCTGCCGACTCGGCGCCGGGCACCGCGCGTTCGGGGTCGAAGAGGATGTCGCGCACGGTCTCGGCGAAGGCGTCGGCGTTGCCGATCCACCCCATCCGCAGTTCCTCGAACCCGCCGCCCACGCGCACGGGCAGCCCGACAGCGTCGCCGATGAGCAGGGCCGTCGCCTCCGCCCTCTTCTCCGTGCTGGAGTAGAGCGTCTGCAGGCCCCAGCGCTTCGCCGCTTCACCGACAGCGCGCGCCTCTTCGATGCCGCGGTCGGAGAGCGGCCACTCGTGCGAGGGCACGTTGGGCTGCACGATGGGCGAGGCGTGGCGGACCAGGTAGAGGAGGCGCATGACTAGACCGGGACGGCGGTGAGGAAGAGCAGGCCCCGCGCCAGCACCTCGCCGACGACGACGGCGCCGACGGCGATGTAGAGCAGGCCGGTCGCCGACATCATCGCGTTCTCGTTCGCGGGGTAGCCCTTGCTGGAGACGTAGGACATCCAGCCCAGCGCCGCCGGGAAGAGCAGCCCGATGCCGATGCGCAGCCAGAAGGCGGGATTCTCGATCAGCTCGTTCGAGCCGAGGAAGGCGGTCGGGTCCGGCTCCTCGCGGACGGGGATGAGGACGTTGATGACGAGCAGCGCAGCCTGCAGCGCGACCGCCGCCACGAGCAGCAGCGTCAGCTCCTCCATCGGCTCGCGCGGCAGGCGCGGCGTGACGAGGTACCAGTGCCCGAGCGTCATCGCCATGACGACGAGGCCGACGGCGAGCGTGCCGCCGGCGAGGCTGAGCACGGTGCCGGCGAAGCCCCACGTCGGCAGGCTGACGTACCAGGCGACCACGACAAGGAGGGCGACGCCGGCGGCCGACGCGATGCCGCCGCTGACGAACGACATCGCGCGCTCCTCCCGCAGGAGGAAGTAGTTGTAGGGAAGGCTCAACACGAGGAAGACCAGCGTCATCGCGCGCACGGCCCCGACGAGGTCCTCCTCCAGGCGATAGCCGCCGATGGCGGCGCGCGGGTCCAGCGCGAGCGCGTTAAGCGCGGTAACGGCGGCGCCGGCCGTGACCATGGCCGCGCAAAACTTCACGAAGCTGGGCGCGACGCGGCCGCGCCAGTCCGCGAACATGCAGACGAGCAGGCAGCCGACGGAGAACTCAACCAGGACGATGAAGGACGTGTACGGAAGCGCGTCGAGATTCATGTAGCGCGCGCAGCGTATCGATTCGGCAGCGCTGGGAGAATCTGGCGCTCTCGCAGCAGCGCGCCGAGGCGGCGCCAGTCGCCGACCTGCTGCGCGTGCGGCCGGTGGAGCGTCGACTGGCGGCCCGGGTGATACATGGGCACGAGCGTGCGGCCGTGCCAGTCCACGGGCATCGCCGGCCGGCGCAGGTCGG
>DATMAH010000194.1:0-2002 GCA_035583735.1 Dehalococcoidia bacterium | reverse complement strand
CTTCTCAACGGACACGCCACCGCTGGCGTACGAGGAGCGCGCGCTCGAGCTGGCACGGACCGAACGTACCGTCTACCGCCTCACCGGCCGCTCGACGCTGCCGTACTTCCGTCCGCCCTTCGGGGACCTCGATGATTCGGTGCTGGCCGACGTGGGCCGCGAGGGGTACGCCTACGCCGTGATGTGGACCGTCGACACGCTCGGCTGGGACGGGCTCGCCGCGCCGGCCATCGTGGCGCGCGGGCTTGCGCTGGCGGAGCCGGGCGCGATCTTCATCATGCACGTCGGCAGCGCGTCGCAGGACGCCGCCGCGCTGCCGGACCTCGTCGCGGGGCTGCGCGCCGCCGGCTACGGCTTCGTCCCCGTCTCGGAGCTGATCGCGGCCGCCCGCTAGCGACCCGTGGTCGCGCCCGCGTCACGGCCGGCGCGCAGGGTGGCACTGGCGGCTCCCGTCCCATATCTGGTGCAATCGTGACGATGACGGTGCCAGGCGACCTCGACCTGCCGCTGCTGCGGCGCCAGGCGTTCCGGCGCTTCGCCGGCGGCAAGCTTCTGCACCTCCTCGCGCAGAACGCGCTGGTCTACGGCATCTTCATCATCGTCGTCAGCGAGCAGGAGTCGGCGCTCGCGACGAGCGCCTTCGTGATGACGGGCACGATCCCGTCCGTGCTGCTCAGCGTGCCCGGCGGGGTCGTCGCCGACGCGCTGCCCCGCAAGCTGACCATCGTCGCCGCGCTCGCCGCCCGCCTCGCCCTCGCCGCGTGGCTCATCGACGCCGAGCCCGGCATCGTCGGCATCGTCGCCGCCGCGTTCGCCGTCTTCACGGCGCTCCAGTTCTATGGTCCGGCGGAGAGCGCCGCGCTCGCCGCCGTCGTCGAGCCGCGGCGCATGCCGGCGGCCAACTCCATGCTCAACGCGGTGACGCTCCTGGCGCAGGTCACGGGCGCCGGGCTGGTCGCCCCGCTCGCGCTCAAGGCCTACGGAGAGCGCGGCCTCTTCGGCACCGTCTTCGCGTTGTTCGCCCTGGCGCTGGTGCTGTTCTGGTCGATCCCGTCGCTCACGCCCGCCACCGGGCCGAAGCGCGCCCGCGCCGGTCTCTTCACGTCGTTTCCGCGCGGCTGGCGCGCCATCACCGGCGACGCGACGTTGCTGCGGGTGACGACGCTCCTGGTGCTGCTCGATAGCGCGCTGCTCATCATCGTCGTCGCCGCCCCCAGCTTCATCACCGACGTCCTGCGCACGCCCGCCCAGAACGCCGTCTACATCTTCGCGCCGGGCGCCGTGGGCGTCATCCTCGGGCTGATCATCACGCCGGCGCTGCTGAAGGCGCTCCCGCCGCGTCTCATCGTCACCGCCGGCTTCGTGCTCGTCGTCGGCGCCGTGCTGACGCTTCCGTTCATCCGCGAAGTGTCGCGCGAGCTGGACGAGCGCACCTTCGTGCCGCTGCGGGAGATGCAGGACTGGCTGCGCGTCCGGCCCGAGATCGCCGCGACGGCGCTCCTGCTGCCCTTTGGCGGACTGGGGATGACGATGGTGAAGGTCGCCGCGCGCACCGCCGTCTACAACCAGGCGCATCCGTCTGAGATCGCGCAGGTGTTCGCGACGCAGTCCGCCATCGGCAGCGTCGTCTCGCTCGGCCCCACCCTTGCCGCCGGGGCGTTGGTCGATGCCCTCGACGTGCGTGCCGTGCTGGTCCTCACCGGCATCGCCATGAGCGCGCTCGCCATCCTCGCGCTCGCCGGGCCGATGCGCCCCACGCCGCGCGTCAGGACGGAGGTGGCGCCAGCCGCCTGACTACGCCCGCTCCACCCGGACGAAGTCCGTGACCGCGTCCGCCCCGTCCGGCGAAGCCCCCACCACGACGACGAGATCGCCGTCACGGACGGCCCGGCGCGCCAGCAGCGCCTGGACGACGCCCGGCGCCGCCGCCGCGACGACGGCGGACACGCCGCGGAGCAGCGCCAGCCGTCGCGCCACCGCCTCCTCGCGGCACAGCGCGTAG
>DATMAH010000193.1:0-4498 GCA_035583735.1 Dehalococcoidia bacterium | reverse complement strand
GAGGTCGTGCAGGGTCTGCCAGGCCGACTGGCCGGAGCGGCGGCGGCCCACCGCCTTCACCGGCGCCCGGCCGCTCCTTGCCGGCTTCGCGCGCGTCCTTGCGGCCACAGGTCAGACCTCCACGGCGACGGGCAGCACCATGGGGCGCCGCCGTGTCTCATCGTACAGGAACTTGGCGACGGACTCCTTCACCTGCGCGTGCACGTCGCCCCACTCCACCATGTGCTCCGCGCCCTGCAGCGACCGCAGGACGTGCTCGCGCGTGCGCTCGATGAGGTCGTCGCGCTCGTCCATGTCGACGAAGCCGCGCGACACCACCTCCGGTTTTCCTACCACCTTGCTGGTCTGCTTATCCATCGGGAGGATCACTACAACCATGCCGTCGCTGGCGAGATGCTTGCGGTCTCGCAGCACGACGTGGTCGATGTCTCCGACGCCCAGTCCGTCGACGTAGACGTAGTCGGCTTCGATGCGGTCGGCGTACTCGGCGCCGCGCTCCGTGATCTCCAGCACGTCGCCGTCGGTCATGATGAAGGTGTCGGTGCCCTGGTTCAGCGACTCGGCGAGCTGCGCGTGCAGCACCATGTGGCGGTACTCGCCGTGCACGGGCACGAAGTAACGCGGCTTCACCAGCGCGTGGATGATCTTCAGCTCCTCCTGCGACGCGTGGCCGCGCACGTGCACGTCGGCGATGCGGTTGTAGAGCACCTTCGCGCCGAGGCGGAAGAGATTGTCGACGGTGCGGTGCACCAGCGCTTCGTTTCCGGGCACCGCGGACGCGGACATGATCACGGTGTCCCCCTCGACGATCTTGATGTGCTGGTGGTCCTGGTTGGCCATGCGCGTGAGCGCCGAGGTCGGCTCGCCCTGGCTGCCGGTCGTCACGATCGCGAGCTCGTGGTGCGGCACGTTCGGCAGCTCGCGGACGCTCACCAGCATGCCCTCCGGCGCGCGAAGGTAGCCGCGCTCGATCGCCATGTTGACGTTGTCGATCATGCTGCGGCCGGTGACGAAGACGCGGCGCCCCGTCGCCTCCGCCGCGTCGAAGACGAGCTGCACGCGCGCGATGAGCGAGGCGAACGTGGTGACGATGACGCGGCCCTCGGCCTTCGCCATGAGGTTGAGGATGGAGTCGCCGACGAGGCGCTCCGACGGCGTGTAGCCAGGCACCTCGGCATACGTGGAGTCGGCGCAGAGCAGCATCACGCCTTCATCACCCACCTGCGCCAGCCGCGAGAGGTCCGTCGCCTGCCCCATGACGGGCGTGTGGTCCAGCTTGAAGTCGCCGGTGTGGACGACGTTGCCCAGCGGCGTGCGGATGACATAGCCCACGGAGTCCGGGATGCTGTGCGCCACCTGGAACGGCTCGACGACGAACGGCCCTTCCTCGACGCGGGCGCCGGCGTTGATCTCGCGCAGGTCCGTGCTCTGCAGCAGCCGCGCCTCCTTCAGCTTCACGCTGATCAGGCCGTGGGCCAGCGGCGTGCAGTACACCGGGACGTTGATCTGCCGCAGGATGTAGGGGAGCGCGCCGGTGTGGTCCTCGTGGCCGTGCGTGATGAAGATGGCGCGCAGATTCTTGCGATTGCCGATGATATAGCTCACGTCCGGGATCACCAGGTCGACGCCCAGCATGTCCTCGGACGGGAACATGAGCCCGCAGTCCACGGCGATGACGTCGTTGCCGTACTCGAAGAGCATCATGTTCTTGCCGATCTCTCCGAGTCCGCCGAGCGGGATGACGCGCAGGGCCCTGTCCGTCATGCAGTCCTCAGTCCTACAGCAGTCTCATCTGCTGCGGTTCGTGCGCCTCCGCGCTGGTTGCGGCCGGCGGCGCCGCGACGGGCGGCTGCGGCTCCGGCGCGGGCTTCTGCGTTGCCTTCAGGTGCTCCGGCACCGGCGACGCGGCCGGCGCGAACGACGGGTCGCCCAGCGCGCGCGCGAGGAAGTCCGGCAGCCGGCTGAAGTCCTGCTCGATGACGCGGCGCAGGTTGCCCTGGTGCAGCGCGGCCGCCGGGTGGTACATCGGCACGACGATGAGGTCGCCCTTGCGCCGCGGCTGGCCGTGCACGCGGCTGATCGCCTCGCCGGGGAAATAGCGCTGCATCGAGTGGCGCCCCAGCGTCACCACCACGTTCGGCGCGATGGTGTGGAGCTGCTCGTCGAGGTACTTGCCGCAGGCGGCGATCTCGTCCGGCTGCGGGTCGCGGTTCTGCGGCGGCCGGCACTTCACCACGTTGGTGATGAACACCTTGCGCCGGTCCAGCCCGATGCCGGCGAGGAGCTCATCCAGGAACTTGCCTGACGCGCCGACGAACGGACGCCCCTGCTGATCCTCGTAGTACCCGGGCCCCTCGCCGATGAAGACGATGTCCGCGTCGGGGTTACCCTCGCCGGGCACGGCGCGCGTCCTGCCGCGAGAGAGCGCGCAGTCCGTGCACGCGGCCACGTTCCGCGCCACCTCCGCCAGCCGCTGGCGCTTGTCCGCCGCCGTCGCATCCATGCTCATACCGCCTCGGTCTCCGTGCGCCGCCCGGCGCGCATCCCGCCGATCGCCGTATATACCGTCTGTGCTGCCAGTATGAGGGCCGTCAGCCCGTAGATGACGCGCAGCGTGGTGGAGTCGAGCGCGTTCGCGGTGAGCGACGCCGCGAGCGCGGCCGCGCAGGCCGCCGGCGCGGTCCAGGCGACGGCCGGCGCGTCGACCACGCCCTGCCGCCAGTTCGTCAGCGTGCCCACGGCCGCCGTCGCCACGATGACGACGAGCGAGACGCCCTGGGCGACCTTCTGCGGGTCTTCGCCCACCGGGACGTCGGCGAGGCCGAGGACGACGATGGCCGGCACGAAGATCGCGCCGCCGCCCACGCCCAGCACGCCCGCGAGCACACCGCCCGCGAACCCGAACAGCGCATCGAGCATCAGTCCCATCGCGCCCGCGTACGACGCTCCCGCCTCGACGTTCCACACGAGCTGGCGGAAGGCGACGAAGAAGAGGAACACGCCGAACAGCAGCCTGAGCTGCAGGGCGGGCACCTTCATCATCGCCCTGGCGCCGGCGAAGACGCCGAGCATCGCCGTCGGGGTAAACGCGGCCACAAGCCTCCAGTCGATGTTCCCGGCGCGCCAGTAGCCCGCCACGCCGGCGATCGCCACAAACAGGATGATGGCGAGGGATGTCGCGTGCGCGCGGTGCTGGCTCAGCCCGAGCCGTCCAGTCAGCAACGGCACCATGACGGCGCCGCCGCCCACGCCCGTCAGGCCGCTGAAGGCGCCTCCCGCGAGCCCGGTCACCAGGGCCGCGTGTTTCCTCCGGCTGTCTGACGCGTTCGTCCCCTCGCCACCTTTGGCCCGGATCATATCACGGTAGGGGTCGCCCGAACAGGAGCCGGAGCAGGTGATCGATCAGATGATCGGAAATCGCGACACGACATAATCACCGCGCCTCCTCGTAGATCTCGTGCATGAGGTCTGCCGCACGCGACAGGACGGATGCTGCTGGACGCCGGGGCGGACCCTGGGGCGCGAAACGACGAGGGGAAGGCGGCGGCGGAGCTGGCGGAAGCGCAGGGATACGCGGCGCTGGGCGCGCTGTTACGGGCGCGCGCCGGCGGCTAGAAGTTGCGGCGCGACGCGAGGAAGCTGTTCGCCTCCACGAGGCGCGCCAGCACGATGCCCAGGCAGTAGAGCACCATGATCGGCACGGCGACGATGGCCTGCGTCACGGGGTCGATCGACGGGGTGACGATGGCGGCCGCCACGACGGAGAGCAGGATCGATACGCGCCACCAGCGGATCAGCTTCCCGGACGTCACCACGCCGATCTTCGCGAGCGCCATGATCACGAAGGGTAGCTGGAACGTCAGGCCCGTCAGGAAGAGCAGGCGCGTCACGGTATCGATGTAGGACTGGACGCCAATCACCGGCTCGACGTTCTCGCTCGCGGGGTCGAGCAGGAAATCGAGCGCCGGCGGCAGCGTGACGTAATACGCGAATGCCATGCCGCCGATGAACATGCCGGCGCAGCCAAAGACGATCGGGAAGAGCCAGCGCCGCTCCTCCGGCGTCAGCCCGGGCGCGATGAAGGCCAGCACCTGGTACATGATCACCGGCATCGCCAGGGCCAGCCCCAGCAGCAGCGAGACCCGGAAGTAGGTGCTCCAGTAGTCCAGCAGCGTGAACTGCGCCAGCGTGAAGCCGGGATACTTGTGGTCGGCGGGCTGCACGAGAAAGTCGATGGTCCAGCCCGTGAGCGGCCAGATCGACACGGCGACGCCGGCCACCAGCGCGAGCACCGCGATCATGAGCCGCGTGCGCAGCTCCATGAGGTGCTCGATGATCGTCATCATCTTGCCCTCTTCGGCGGTGCGCTGGTTGATGGGGGGCGCGCTGGTGGTCATCGCGTCGCCTCACGCGCCGGCGGCGCGTCGGCCGGGCGTGCGGTTGCGGGCGGCTCCGGGACATCGACCCAGCCGCCGTTCGCGGGTTGTGTTGGCGCCGG
>DATMAH010000192.1:0-2775 GCA_035583735.1 Dehalococcoidia bacterium | reverse complement strand
ACCGCCTCGATGATGAGCGGGATCATGTTGTCGTCGCCGCGCGCGCCGTCCTCGATCCGCCGCAGCGCTGCCTCGGCGCGGCCGGCGTCGCGTCCGGCGCGCAGCCGCTGCACCTGCTTCGCCCGCCGCTCGCCGACGGTGGGGTCGTGCTTATGCAGGTCCTCGAACGGCGGCTCCTCGTCGACGAACTCGTTCACGCCGACGACGATCTTCCGCTTCGCCTCGATGTCGCGCTGGATGCGGAAGGCGTTGTCGTGGATCTCCTGCGCCTGGAAGCCGCGCTCGACCGCCGCCAGCGCGCCGCCCATCTCGTCGATGCGGCGCACGTAGTCCTCGGCGTCGCGCTCCACTTCGTCGGTGAGGTGCTCGATGTACCAGCTCCCCGCCACCGGGTCGATGGTGTCGCCGACGCCGGTCTCGTAGGCGAGGATCTGCTGCGTGCGCAGCGCCAGCTCGGCGGCGTGCTGGCTCGGCAGCGAGAGCGCCTCGTCGAAGCTGTTCGTGTGCAGCGACTGCGTGCCGCCGAGCACTGCCGAGAGCCCCTGCAGCGCCGTCCGGACGAGATTGTTGATCGGCTGCTGCGCCGTCAATGTCGCGCCGCCGGTCTGCGTGTGGAAGCGCAGCATCATCGAGCGCGGGTCCTTCGCGCCGAAGCGCTCCTTGACGATGCGCGCCCAGAGCCGCCGCGCCGCCCGGAACTTCGCGATCTCCTCCAGGAAGTTGCTGTGGCAGGCGAAGAAGAACGCCAGCCGCGGCGCGAAGTCGTCGATCTTCAGCCCGCGGTCCAGCGCCGCCTGCGTGTAGGCGATCGCGTCGGCGATGGTGAAGCCGACCTCCTGTGCCGCCGTGCAGCCGGCCTCGCGCATGTGGTAGCCGCTGATGCTGATCGTGTTCCACTGCGGCAGGTTCTCGCTGCACCAGGCGAAGATGTCGGTGATCAGCCGCATCGACGGCCGCGGCGGGAAGATGTAGGTGCCGCGCGCGATGTACTCCTTGAGGATGTCGTTCTGCGTCGTGCCGCCGACTTTCTTGAGGTCCGCGCCCTGCTTCTTCGCGACGGCGACGTAGAGCGCGAGCAGGATCGACGCCGTGGCGTTGATCGTCATCGACGTCGTCACGGTCTCGAGCGGGATGTCCTTGAACAGCGTCTCCATGTCCTCGATCGAGCAGATGGAGACGCCGACCTTGCCGACCTCCCCCTCGGCCATCGGGTGGTCGGGGTCATAGCCGATCTGCGTCGGCAGGTCGAAGGCGACGGAGAGTCCCGTCTGGCCCTGCGAGAGCAGATAGCGGTAGCGCCGGTTCGACTCCTCGGCGTCCGAGAAGCCGGCGTACTGCCGCATCGTCCAGAAGCGGCCGCGGTACATCGTCGGCTGGACGCCGCGCGTGAACGGATACTCGCCCGGGAACCCCAGCTTCTCGACGTAATCGAAGCCGTCGAGGTCTTCGGGCGTGTATTCGCGCTTGACGGGCTTGCCGGACGACGTCACGAACGGGACGTCGCGCTCGGTGGGCTGCTTGCCGTTGTCTGGGGCCATGCCGGAAGTCTACGGAGCGGCGCCGGAGGCGGCAATTGACGGGCTCGGGCGGCTGAGCCAGGCGGGCGTGTACGACCTCGGCAGCCTGCTGCTGCTGTTCGCGATCAACGCCGTGATGATCCTTACCGGCCTCATCACCGAGATCCGCAATCGCCCGGGCGATCGCGTCAACTGGACGGCCTTCAACGTCGGCACGTTTGCCGGGCTGGTGCCGTGGCTGGTCATCGGGCTCTACCTGTGGGGGCCAGGGACGGAGGGCGCGGGCGATGCGCCGACCTTCGTCTACGCGATCGTCTTCTCGCTGCTCGGCTGGTTCGCGCTGTTCCCGCTGAACATGTGGCTGCAGTACAGGCGCATCGGCCCGTGGCGGGACTACGTCGTCGGCGAGTACGGCTACATCGTGCTGAGCCTGACGGCGAAGTCGCTGCTGGCGTGGCAGGTGTTCGACGGCGCGCTGACGACGCCGGGTGGCCAGTAGCGCGAGCCGCGCCAGCGTGAGCCGGTACAATCCCCGGCATGGACGCAACCGTCGTCTCCGTGAACCGCAAGCCGACGCCCGGCGTCGGGAAGGTGCCGCAGGACGAGATCCTGCTCGTCGCCAACCACGGCGTGCAGGGCGACTACCACGCCGGCCCCTTCGTGCGCCACCGCGGACGCGCCCGCGGCGACGCGACGCAGCCGAACCGTCGGCAGGTGCACCTGATCCACGCCGAGCTGTTCGACGAGCTGGCGGCGGCCGGCATCACGGTGACCCCGGGCGCCATGGGCGAGAACATCACGACGCGCGGCCTGGCGCTGCTGGACCTGGCGCCCGGCACGCGTCTGCACATCGGCGAGAGCGCCGTCGTCGAGATCACGGGCCTGCGGAACCCGTGCAACCAGCTCGACGCCGTCGACGAGCGGCTGCTCGCGCAGGTCGCCTTCAAGGACGGCGCCGGCGAGCTGGTGCGCAAGGCCGGCATCATGGGCGTCGTGCTGGAGGGCGGCGTCGTGCGTCCGGGGGACGCGATCCGCGCCGTCGCGCCGGCGGCGGCTGCGGGGCGGCGGCTGGAGCCGGTGTGATTAACGAGCATCTACGTTCTACGTCATCCGTGACGTATGTCTTCTCTCGACGATGTACTCGCCTCATACGATCTCACGCACCGGGACGCGCTAGCGAACGCTTCAGCTCTGGGCGCGCCCCCAGGATGCGGCGGGTGACGACCATGCGGTGCACGTCGTCGCGGCCGTCGCAAAT
>DATMAH010000191.1:0-3466 GCA_035583735.1 Dehalococcoidia bacterium | reverse complement strand
GCGGTGACATCTTCTCCTTCGTGATGAAGCGCGAGTCGTGCGACTTTCGCGAGGCGCTGCGGCTGCTCGGCGAGCGCGCGGGCGTCAACACCGACCAGCGGCGCGACACGCAGGAGGACGCCCGCCGCGCGCGGCTGTTCGAAATGAACGAGGCGGCCGCGGCCTTCTTCCAGGCGGCGCTCCAGCGCGAGGACGGCGCGCACGGCGCCCGGGCGCAGGTGGCGCGCGAGTACCTGGCCGAGCGGCGCATGGCGCCGGCGTCGGTCGAGCGCTTCCAGATCGGCTATGCGCCGAACTCCTGGGACGCGCTGCTGGAGCACATGAAGGGCCGCGGGTTCGGCGCGGAGGAGCTGGTGGCGGCGGGGCTGGCGGTGGAAGGCGAACGCGGGCCGTACGACCGCTTCCGGCACCGGCTGATGTTCCCCATCCGTGACGAGCGGGGGCGGGTCTGCGGCTTCGGGGGCCGCGTGCTGGCCGGCGACGCGCTCGGCTCCGGCGACGGCCACCAGCCGAAGTACGTGAACACGTCGCAGTCGGCGATCTTCGACAAGGGCTCGATGCTGTACGGGCTGGACCTGGCGAAGGACGCGATCCGCGCCGAGGGCCGCGCGGTGATCGTCGAGGGGTACATGGACGTGATCGCCGCGCACGAGCACGGGTACGCGAACGTCGTCGCGTCGATGGGCACGGCGCTGACGGAGCGGCAGGTGGCGCTGCTGCGGCGCCACACCAACACGCTGGTCCTCGCGCTCGACTCCGACAACGCGGGCAGCGAGGCGACGGTGCGCAGCGCCTACGAGATCATCAACAACAGCCTGCGGCGGCGGCCGGTCGCGAACGCCCGCGGCGTGGTGCGGCAGGTGGACGCCGTCGACATCGACCTGCGCGTGCTGTCGCTGCCGGACGGGCTCGATCCGGATGACGCGATCCGCGACGCGCCGGAGACGTGGCCGGCGCGCGTGGACGGCGCCATGCCGGTGCTGGACCACCTGTTCGACGTCAGCGCGCGCCGGCACGACCTCTCGTCGCCGCGCGGGCAGTCGGCCATCGTCGCGGAGCTCGCGCCGGTCATCGCGCTGACCGCGGACCGCGTCCTGCAGTCGCACTACCTGCAGCGGCTGTCTCGCATGACGGGCGTGGACGAAGCGACGCTGCGGCTGGAGCTGCGGCCGCCGCGCGCGCAGGCGGGGCGCAGCGCAGCACCTCCCGCGCAGCGAGCGCCGGCGCGCGTGCGCGACAGGCGCGAAGAGTTTTGTCTGGCGTTGCTTTTCAAGTATCCTGAGCTTCGCGCCGAGGCGTGCGAGCTTTCGCCCGAACTCTTCGGCCACAGCGAGAACCGATCGCTGTTCGAGAGCTGGGTCAGCTGGGCGGATGACGGGGAGTCGTTTGAGAGCACGCTCACGCCGGATGTACGTCCACAGTACGAGCGCATCCTCTCGATAGACGTCCCGACATACGACGACGAACAACTGGCGCAGGCGCTCCGCTCCATCGTGTGGGGCATCGAGCAGCAACGGCTGCGCACCGCCAAGCGGGCCAGCGCCGCGGCGCTCGCCGGCATGAGCGCGGAAGAAGGGGCACGGATCGCCGAAGACGCTCGCGCGAGAATCGCGGGCGACGTGACGGTAGACCCCGCTGACGACGAGGCTGACCCCGCCGCAGTCTTCGTCGAGGACATGGAAGCCGGGCTGAAAGTGCACCGGCGTTTGCTTGAACAGCGGAGTGCCGGGCGCTCACGCGGCGAGGTGGTGCATGAGCAGTAATCACCGCAACGTCACTCCCGCACTGGGCGAGGACGAGGCGGAGGCGCGCAACGGCGCCGCGCCCGCTGACGTCACCGACGCCTCCTTCGGCGAGGTCTACGCCAGGCTCGCGGACTCCGTGCCGGCGATCAGCGCCAGCCGCGCGACGTCCATCTCCGCCGAGCCGTGGGTGGCGGAGCCGGACCAGGCCGACATCGAGGATGAGGAGCTCGAAAAGGAAGAGCTGCTCGACGGTGCGCACGAGGGCCTCGACGACCCGGTGCGCATGTACCTGCGCGAAATCGGCAAGGTCTACCTGCTGTCCGGGGCGGACGAGAAGCGCCTGGCGCGCCAGATGGAAGACGCCAAGCACATCGACGCCATCGAGAAGCACTTCGCCGAGCAGCACGGCCGTGCCCCCACCGGGCAGGAGATCCTGCTGACGCTGCTGCAGCAGTACGCCGAGGCGATGAAGGTCGTGCGTTTCATCGCGAAGGACCTGGGCATCAAGCACACGCAGATCAGCGAGCTGATCCAGAACGAGACGTGGCGGTCGGCCGTCGACGCCGAGATGGACGTGGCGCTGGCGGAGCGGCTGGCGGCATACCTGAAGTGCAGCCAGGAAGAAGCGCAGCAGGCCATCGTGCGCCTGTCGATCATCACGCACATCCTGCAGGCGGAGCACGTGCGCTGGATGGCGGCGCACTTCGGCGGCGAAAAGGAGCTGCTGCAGCCGTTGTGGGACCGCGTCAACGGCGGATGCCCCGAAGAGCCGCAACTGCGCGCCTACTTCAACGACCTCAAGCGCGAGGGGTTCCAGGCGGAGAAACAGCTCACAGAAGCGAATCTCCGCCTCGTCGTTTCTGTCGCGAAGAAGTACATCGGCCGCGGCATGTCGCTGCTGGACCTGATCCAGGAAGGCAACATCGGCCTCATCCGCGCGGTCGAGAAGTTCGACTACCGCAAGGGCTTCAAGTTCAGCACCTACGCGACGTGGTGGATCAGGCAGGCGATCACGCGGGCCATCGCCGACCAGGCGCGCACGATCCGCATCCCCGTGCACATGGTGGAGACGATCAACAAGCTGGTGCGCGTCTCGCGGCGGCTGGTGCAGGAGTACGGGCGCGAGCCGACGAGCGAGGAGATCGCGCGCGGCATGTCAGACCCCCGGCAGGGGCCGCCCTACACGCCGGAGAAGGTGCGCGAGATCATCAAGGTGTCGCAGGAGCCTGTCTCGCTGGAGATGCCGGTCGGCGAAGAGGACGACAGCCACCTGGGCGACTTCCTGCCCGACGAGAGCGCGCTGGCCCCGGCAGAGGCGGCGTCGCATCAACTGCTCAAGGAGCAGGTGATGGACGTCCTGAACAGCCTGACGTCGCGCGAGCGAAAGGTGCTGGAGCTGCGATTCGGGCTGGAGGACGGGCGCAGCCGGACGCTGGAGGAAGTCGGGCGCGAGTTCCAGGTGACGCGCGAGCGCATCCGCCAGATCGAGGCGAAGGCGCTGCGCAAGCTACGCCATCCGTCGCGCAGCAAGAAGCTGAAGGACTACCTGGAGTAGGGCGCGGACGACAAGAGACGGCAGACGGCAGACGGCAGACGGCAAACAGCACGCAGCAAACAGCAAACAACAACGGACAAGGGCGAAGGGCGAAGGGGCAACGGTGGGGCGGGGTACTTCACAGTTGCGGCGGCCGGGCGGTTTTGTCGGGTAGACTGGCGACATG
>DATMAH010000190.1:0-3736 GCA_035583735.1 Dehalococcoidia bacterium | reverse complement strand
GCGACCGCCCGTCAGGCGGCACGTGAGGGGCGCCACGACGAGGCCGAGCGGATCCTGCGTGCCGCGGCGGACAGCGCCGAGGGGGGAGAGCGCCTGGAGCTCGAGATCCGTCTCGCGGAGTTCCTCGATGAGCGCGGCGATGCTCGCGCGAGCGATGAACTCAAGGCGCTGTCGGATCGCCGACCGACCTCACCCGCCGCCCAGTTGGCGGTGCTCGAGAGCAGGTGCGCCTGGCAGCACGAAGCGCTGGTCCGGCAGGCGATCGGGCGGCTTCGCGATGCATCGGGGCCAGACTCGGGCGTCTGGAAACAGTATGAGGCGCGGCGCCTGCTGACCTTCTCCCGCCAGCCCGCCGACGCCGCGCAGGCGGTGACGCTCCTGACAGAGGCCCTGCGCCGCGACTGGACAAACGTCGCCGCGCACCTGCTCAGCGCCGAGGCACTGCTCCAGCTTGACGATCGCGCGGCGGCTGTTGAACATCTGACCGCCGCGGTCGCCGCGGCGCCGGAGTCCCCGGCCGTGTACCCGGCTCTGATCGCGCTGCTGCACGACCTCGGGCACACCGACCGCGCGAACCGGCGCCTCAGCGAGTTCGCCCGCATCAAGGAGCTGCCCGATGATCTCCGCCGGCGCCGCGCCGAGCTCGCGAGGCGGCTCGCACGCTGGGATCTCGCCGTCGATGATCTCGAACGGCTGGTGCAGTCCGGGACAGCGCAGGACGCGCTGAACCTGGCCAACGCGCACGCGAAGCTCGGCAACGTGGACAGAGCCAGCGAGCTCTACAGGCAGTCGCTGGAGCGCGAGGACCGTGACGCTGCGGGCGTCATCGCGGCGTCGGACTACTTCGCCGCGCACGACGGCGTTCAGCAGGGTCTCTCCGCACTGGACAGGCTCCCGCCGTCCGTCCCAGAGCCTGACCGCACGATGCTCCGCGCCAGCCTGCTCGAACGTCATGGGAGCCTTGACGAGGCCGAGAAGCTGTACCGCTGGGCCGCAGTGGAGCACTCAAGCCCCGCAACGTGGGCCGAGCTGGGCCGGTTCCTCTGGGTCGCCGGACATGAGGACGCTGCGCGCGATGCGCTCGCCCGGGCGCGATCGATCGATGCGGATGATCCGCGTGTCCTCGCGCTCGGACGGATGCTCAGCGGCGGTCCGCCGGGGCTGGTTGACGGCTCCCCGATCGCGCGCGACGTGGCGGCCGCGTGGGAGGACGTGCGGGCCGGTGGGCCGCGCGCGGAGGGCGGCGTCGAACGCCTGCGGGCGCTCGCCGAGGCGAACCCCGCATCCCTCGAAGTCTGGGCGGCACTGGTGGAAGCACTCAGCACGATCGAGCGCCACGATGAGGCCGCAGTCGCCGCGGCGAGGGCCGTCGCCGCGCTGCCCGCAGAGCCTCGCGCGACGCGACTCGCGACCGATGCGCTCGAACGCGCGGGGCGCCTGGACGAGGCTCTTGCGATGGCGATGCAGTGGCGGTCGCGCTCGCTCGATCGGCCGTACGAGCCGAGCGTCGCCGCCGCGCGCCTCCTGCTCATCACGGGACGGGTGAACGAAGCATGGGAGATGATCCAGCCCTGGTCGGAACGCATCGAACGCGAGCCCGAGGCTGACCGCGTCGCGACGCGCACGCTGGCGTCGATCCACGCAGCCAGGGGAGACGCCGAGCCGGCAGGTCGGCTCGTCGCGCCGGCACTGGCAGCGGATGCCGGCTGGCTGCCGGACTACCTGCACGTCGGTTCGTGGCTGGGTGAGCCTGCCGTTCGTCGTGCATGGCTTGGCAACGTTCCCGAGTCAGCGCTCCGGGATCCTGCCCAGCGTTTGCTGCTGGCTCAGGCTTGGTTTGACCTCGCCGGCCGCACGGCCGCCGCCGAGGACTTTGCCCACGCGCGCGCGGAAGCGACCATGGCGTCAGAGCATTCGGCGACACGCCTGCATGCAACCCTGATGCTCGCCGTCTGCGCCGAGCAGTCCGGAGAGCCCGCCCAGGCCGAGCGGCACTACAGGGCAGCGCTCGAGATCGACGCCGATCAGCCGGCGGCGCTGAACAACCTGGCGTATCTCCTGCTGCGGAACGGGGAATCCACGAGCGAGGCAGTCACGCTGGCGCGCCGAGCCTGCGAGGCCGCGGCGCGGAGAGGCTGGCCCGACAGCCAGCGACTCAGCCTGCTGGACACGCTCGGCCAGGCGCTGCTCGCCAACGACGAGCCCGAGAACGCCCTGCGGACGTTCGAGGAAGGGCTCCACATCGCGCCAACCGACGCCAGGTTTCTTATCGGCTGCGCCGAGTGCGCGCTGACACTGGGCGACGCCGTTCGTGCCGAGGCGGCGCTGCGAAGCCTTGAGGAACCGATCAGATCCGGACGCTGCCCGGACTCAGTACGACTCCGCTGGGAACGTGCCAGGGAGCGGCTGCCGGCCCTCCAGGGGCTTGGCGCCGCGGACGAGCGATAAGCCTCACGAGCGGATCTGCGCTCCGCGGGTGCACCGTGCGGCCCATCGACTCGGGCCGGCGTTGGAAGCGCGAGCGCAGGGCCGAGAAGGCAGTGCGGCTATATAACATTACAACGACGTATAACAGTGCGACGATGCAATAACATCAACAGGACAGCGCGAAAGCACACAGAAGGTGTTGCAGGAGCCGCGGCGATGCGGTACATTCCCGTGAGTGGGCGGGGGGTCCAGCGGATGTGGACGCTGACGGGCCGCACCACTCCGCCGCCGGAAGGAACGGCGCGGGGCATGCCGTGCATGGATGTTGTGTTCGCGCGTTCACTCTGAGTGAGAAGAAGGAGCGACGGGTATGAAGATTCACGTGCTTGCAGGAATCGCCGCGATGGCCGCGGCGGGGTCGGCGGCGATGGCCGACACGACCCTCCAGTTCGACGTCAACGCGTTCGCCTTCCAGGTCCGCGACGCCGGCGGCGCCGCCAGCGCGTTCGGCGGGCTCGGCCACACCGGCTCGGTCGATCTGAGCATGGCCGCCGGTGCGGAGCTGAACGAGGTCTCGCGCCGGTCGTCCAGCGGCGGGCCGTTCGTTGACCAGGGCTTCGCCGGCGTGATGACCGACTTCTACGGGTCCATCATCCTCGACGGCGGGGTCGTCAAGGGCGGCTCCGTCACCATCGAGGTCGACACGGCCGGTGACTTCGACTCCTACACGGCCGACATCGTCGCCGACAGCGGCACGGTCAAGACCTTCGCCGGCGGCGGGTGGACCATCGACGGGCTGACCTTCCGCGGTGCGTTCACGGACGGCAGCTTCGGCAACGTCGATGTGAGCGACTTCTTCGCCGTGCAGGGCATCGGCGCCAACCTCTTCGGGTCGTACCTCCAGTTCAACTTCAACCCCCCGGCTTCCGGCGCTGGCTTCGCCGACATGGACATCTTCGTCACCATCCCGCTGCCCTCCGCCGGGCTCGCGGGCGCCACGGGCCTGGCTGGTCTGGCCGGCCTCGGTGTGATCCGCCGCCGTCGGTAACGGCAACGGCGCGCTCCGGCGCGCGACATCACAACACCATGAGGGCCGCTCTCGGGCGGCCCTCATGTGTTTTGTCCGCTCTCGTCGCGTGCAAGCTCGCCGCAGCCCGAGCGCCCGGCGATGCCGCGGGGAAGTGGGGAGGGTTGGCGGAGAAGTGGGGGCGGGGTGCGAAGGGGCCGCGTAGGGCCGCTGCACGCTCCCGAGCACGCCCCGCGCCTACGCCGCGTGCGCCGAGCCGTACTGACGCTGGTAGTAGTCGCG
>DATMAH010000189.1:0-8260 GCA_035583735.1 Dehalococcoidia bacterium | reverse complement strand
TGGTGCCCGCGCTGCGCGACCGGCCTCTCCGAGCACGAGATCGTCACCGAGGGCTACCGCGAGGTCACGCACGCGAGCGTCTTCCTCAAGTTCCCGCTGCTCGATCGGCCGGGCGAGTCGCTGCTCGTCTGGACGACGACGCCGTGGACGCTGCCGGGCAACATCGCCGCGGCAGTGCATCCGGAGCTGACGTATCTGAAGGTGAAGCAGTCGGGGCCGACGGGCGTCGACGAGGTGCTGTACGTCTCGAAGGGTGCGGCGAAGTCGGCGCTGAAGCCGAACTACGAGGTGCTCGCGGAGGTGCCGGGACGCGAGCTGGTCGGCCTGACGTACCGCGGGCCGTTCGACGAGCTGCCAGTGGCGCAGGGCATTGAGCACCGCGTCATCGAGTGGAAGGACGTCTCCGACGAAGAGGGCACCGGCATCGTCCACATCGCCACCGGATGCGGCAAGGAGGACTTCGCGCTCGGCAAGGAGTACGGCCTCCCGGTCATCGCGCCCGTCGACGACGAGGGTGTGTATGTCGATGGCTTCGGGCCGCTCACCGGCCGCATCGCCGGCGACGACACGACGCGTGACTTCATCTTCGAGCAGCTTCGCGACAAGCGCTTCATGTACCGCACACAGCAGTACGCGCACCGCTACCCGCACTGCTGGCGCTGCGGCACCGAGCTGATCTTCCGCCTCGTCGACGAGTGGTTCATCAGCATGGACGAGCTGCGTCACCAGATCGCGGAGGTGACGAAGCAGATCCGCTGGATCCCGGACTTCGGCCTCGCGCGCGAGCTCGACTGGCTGAAGAACATGGACGACTGGATGATCTCGAAGAAGCGCTACTACGGCCTGGCACTGCCGATCTATGACTGCGAGGCGTGTGGCACGTTCGAGGTGATCGGCAGCGAGACGGAGCTGCGCGAGCGCGCCGTCGAGGGGTGGGAGCAGTTCGAGGGTCACTCGCCGCACAAGCCGTGGATCGACCACGTGAAGGTCGCATGCGCGAGCTGTGGCGCCGTCGTCTCGCGCATCCCGGACGTCGGCAACCCCTGGCTCGACGCCGGCATCGTGCCGTTCTCGACGCTCAACTACCGGCATGACCGCGGCTACTGGGAGCAGTGGTTCCCGGCGCACTTCATCACGGAGGCCTTCCCGGGCCAGTTCCGCAACTGGTTCTACTCGCTGCTGACGATGGCGACGGCACTGGAGAACCGGCCGCCGTTCCGCGTCGTGCTCGGCCACGCGATGGTGCGCGACGAGCGCGGCGAGGAGATGCACAAGAGCAAGGGCAACGCCATCTGGTTCGAGGATGCCGCCGACAACATGGGCGTCGACGTCATGCGCTGGCTCTTCTTCCGCCAGAATCCCGCCAACAACATCAACTTCGGCTATGGCCCCGCGGACGAGGTGCGCCGCAGCTCCTTCCTCACGCTCTGGAACACCTACGCCTTCTTCGTCACCTACGCCGCGATCGACAACTGGGCGCCGGCGCACGCCGCCACGCCGCCCGTTGCCGCGCGCAGCGACCTCGACCGCTGGGTGCTCTCCGAGCTGCACCAGCTCATCGCCGATGTCACGGACGCCCTGCAGGACTTCGACGCGCAGGCCGCGACGAAGCGCTTCGAGGCGTTCGTGGACGACCTCTCGAACTGGTACGTACGCCGCTCGCGCCGCCGCTTCTGGAAGTCCGAGAGCGACGACGACAAGGCGGCCGCCTACGCCACCCTGTACGAATGCCTGACGACGCTGGCGCGGCTCCTCGCGCCGTTCACGCCGTTCCTGGCCGAGGAGATGTACCAGAACCTCGTCGTGGGCCTCTGGTCCGGCGACGGCACGCCCGCCCAGTCCGTCCACCTCACCGACTGGCCGGTGAGCGACGCGGCGTTGATCGACCGCGCGCTGGCCGAGGAGACCCGGCTGGTGATGCGCGTCGCCTCGCTGGGGCGCGCCGCCCGGGCGAAGGCGCAGATCCGCGTGCGGCAGCCGGTCGCGGAGATCTTCGTCAAGCTGCCGACACGGCTCGAAGAGGAGGCGCTCGAGCGGCTCGCCCCGCAGGTGCTGGAGGAGCTGAACGTCCGCGACCTGCGCATCGTCCGCGACGAGAGCGACTTCTTACGGTTCGAGGTGAAGCCGAACCTGCCCGTGCTGGGCAAGAAGTACGGCAAGGGCGTGCGGGAGATCGCCCGCGCGCTGGGCAGCATGAAGGACGACGAGCTGGCCGCCGTCGCGCGTGCGGCGTCCGCCGGCGAGCCAGTTGATGTAGCCGGACACACGCTGGAGCCGGGCGAGCTGCTGGTGAACGGGCGCGAAAAGGAGGGCTTCGCCTCAGCGGAGGAGGGCGGCGCCGTCGTCATCGTCTCGACGGAGCTGACGCCGGAGCTGCTGCAGGAGGGCCTCGCGCGCGAGATCGTGCACCGCATCCAGAACCTGCGCAAGGACGCCGGCTTCGAGATCGCCGACCGCATCCGCACCTACTACGCTGGCGATGGCGAGATCGCCGCCGTCATGCAGCGCTACGGCGACTACATCCGCCAGGAGACGCTGTCGGTCGACCTATCTCCGGACGCGCCGCCGGATGCGATTCACGACGAGACGGCCGAGATCGACGGCCACACCGTGACGCTTGCGGTCGTGCGGGTGTAGCTCCGCTGTCACGCCGGCAACGTCGCTCCCGCGTCGAGGTCCGCGATGGCCGCCGTCGTGCGGTCCAGCCACGCCATCCACATCTGCATGCCCCGCTCGTTCGCGTAGTCCAGGTTGCCGGAGCCGATGACGTTGTAGACGAACGAGAACATGACGCTGGTGCGGTAGTCCTCGTACAGGTCGTCGAACGAGTAGCCCTTCACGCCGTTCGCGACGAGCGTGTCGTGGTACAGGCGCAGCAGCTCCTGCTCGTGCGCGCGCCGCATCTCCGTCTTCAGGTTGCCGGCGAAGAAGTAACCGATATCGAAGGCACCGACGCCCCGGTTGGCGATCTGCCAGTCGATGACGGCGAACGGCGTGTCCCCGCCGCAGTCGAAGAAGAAGTTGTCGAGCCGGAAGTCGCCGTGGACGATCGTCCGCGGGCGGTCCGACATCATGTGCAGCACGGCACCGACGCGCGGCGCGAACCGCTCGCCGACGGCCCGCATCTCCGGCGACAGCCTGTCGCCCCAGCGCGCCAGAAACGGCTCCCACGACTGCTGGTACTGCGTCTCCGCCGACAGGTTCACCGGGTCGTTGATGCGCGGCATCCAATCGATCTCGTCGAGCCGCCGGCTCTCCCACCACGTCGCGTGGAACTTCGCCACCTCCTCGACGGCCATGCGCGCCTCGGTGTGCGTGCACGACTCGAGCTGGTCGCCGCAGCGCCCGGGATGCAGGTCCTCGAGCAGCAGGATGTACTCGCCCTTCTCGATGTCCATCCCGTTGAAGTAAGGCTTCGGCGTCCGCAGCTCCACTTCGCCCGCGATCTCGCCGTAGAAGCGCGCCTCGCGCTCATAGAACCGGAACGTGTTGCCGATCGCGCGGCCGGCCGGGTCGAGCGTCGGGTACTTGGCGATGAGGGACTTCGGCGCCTTCGCGTCGTCGCGGTCGTACTCCAGCGTGACGCGCGCGAGCTGGCCGATGAAGCCGGCGCCCGCGCCGACGATGTCGGTCGAGAACGACGTCACCGACGTGCTCGGTCCAATCGAATCGGTTGAGCGCAGGGCCTCCGTCAGCCACGCGTTCGTGAGCGCCGCCGCGCCCGCGGGGATCGTCAGCATCGTCATCGGTCCCTCCCTCCTGTCCTGCGTGCCCGCCTGTGTCTCCAGCATCGGCGGCTTGCCCGGCCCGCCGCGCGGGCGCCCTCAGAAGCCGTTCGGGCAGAACGGCGCGTACTCCGTGCGCCAGATCGCGTCCCACGTCCGCAGCGGCGCGCCGGCTGCCGCTTCGGCGCGGCCGTAGCGTACCGCCTGCGACGGCGAGATCTGCCCGTAGAGGAGCTGCGCGAGCGTTGCCACGTCCATCGTCAGCTCCGGCGCGGCGGTCGTCCGTGAGACGGCGGACCTGCCGGCGTCCGTGCTGGCGTCGAGCGCCCAGCGGCCGGCGTTCCACGGGCACATCTCGTCGCGCACCTCGAAGACGATACGCCCATCCGAGCCGTATGGACGCAGCGGCAGCAGCCGCTCCAGGTCGATGATGCGAGCCAGGATCGCGTCCCGGTGCGTCGCGTTCAGCTCCCGCGGGTCGAGCAGCGTGTAGAACGCCGGGTCGTCAGTCGGCGCCGCGTCCACGTGGATCGCCGCCGCCAGGTCGAATCGCGAGAAGAACTCCCACATCGCGCGGTGGGCGCCCGGCGTCAGCCAGACGAAGTCCCGGACGAAGATGCGCTGCCCGGGGCCGAAGTGGTCGCCGTGGAACGACGGCATCCAGCGCGCCGTCCACGCGACGAAGCCTGCCGGCTGTCCGTCCTCTTCGTAGATGGAGATGATGCTCGGGCCGGCGTTCTGCGGGTCGCCCGGGTTCGGCGCTGTCCCGAACGTCTGCATGTCCCACATCACCGGCGCGCGGTGGAGATAGCCGTTGCGCTTCGACGAGAACTCCCGGTACATGCGGTCGAGCAGCGGCGCCTCGTCACGCGACCCCTCGCGCCACATGCCGGTCGCGGGGGCGAGCGATGGCGTGAACCGGATCCAGCGCGGGTCGATCGTGAAGCGCACGGACGTCGTCGTCACCGCGTAGCCATAGCGCTGGTAGATGCCGGCGATGGACGCGTGGAGGATCGCCAGCGGCTCCATGCGTTGCTCATAGCGGCGGCGGAGGTCCGTCTCCATGATCGCCCGCAGGTGGCCGCGCCGCCGGAAGTGCGGCAGCGTGCCGACGGCCGTCACGCCGGCGGCGGGCGACTTGCCGCCGTTCAGGCGCTGCACCATCGGGTAGGCGGCATACGTCGTCGCCATCTCCCCGTCCTCGAACGCGCAGAGCGACCATTCGGGCCGGACGGTGTCGGGCTGTGGCTCCTCCGGCCGGCGCTGGCCGTAGTTGCCAAACACGATCGACAGCACCCGGCCGAACGCCGCCGTCTCCTCGGGCTGGAACGGGCGCAGTTCCAGGGACACGCAACCTCCTCCGCGGTAGAGCGGATGATAGCAGACGGGCCGCTGGTCTCACGCCGCCCGCCGGGCGTACAGTGCCGCCCGTGCGGCAGGAGACGGTCCTTCCGGGTGAGGCGGTAGAGCCGGCGGCCGAACGCGGGCGCGCATCGCTGGCCGCGCTGGCGCGCCAGGAGGCACGCCCGCTCGAGGCGCTCGACCGCGCCGCCGTGCTGACGCTGGTCGCGGGCGCGCTGATCATCGTCACGTTCCAGTCCGTCGGCAAGACCGGCTGGTTCAACGACCACCTCGCCCATCTCGTCGAGGGCTGGCCGCGAGAGCCGCTGTATCCGTACCTGTACTGGTTCGGCTCGTCGGTGCTGTGGCTCTTCGTCGTGCCGGTGGCGCTCATCGCTCTCATGCCCGGCGTCTCGCTCTCGCGCTTTGGGCTGGGGCTGGGCGACTGGCGGTTCGGGCTGCGGGCAGCCGCCCTCCTCTACGCGACGATGCTGCCCGTGCTGGTCGCCGTTTCGTTCGCGCCGAACTTCGTTGGCTACTACCCGATGAGCGCGTGGGTGCGGAGCGAGGTCGCCGTCTACGCCGACAGCGGCGTCCGCTCCGGCCTCCTGTCGTTTCTCATCTACGAGGCGGCGTACGCGGTGTACTTCGTCGGCTGGGAGTTCTTCCACCGCGGCTTCCTGACCATCGGCCTGGAGCGCGCGATCGGCTGGTACGCCGTGTTCGTCGTCGCCATCCCGTTCGGCATCATGCACGTCGGCAAGCCGTTCCCGGAGGCGTACGGCGCCGTCGCCGCCAGCATCGTCCTCGGCTGGCTGGCGGTCCGGACGCGCAGCTCGTGGTACGGCTTCGGGCTGCATGCGGGCATCGCCGTCACGATGGACACGCTCGCCGTGGTCCAGCAGGTATCGTGAATGCGGACCGCGGCTGTCAGCCGAACCGGACCGCCGTCCCGGCCGCCGTCACCATCAGCATCGATCCGCTGATCGTCTCGTAGTCGATGTCGACGCCGACGATCGCATCCGCCCCGAGCTCGCGCGCGGCCTCGGACATCTCGGCGATGGCGTTGTCGCGCGCCTTGCGGAGCTCCTTCTCGTACCCGGCGACGCGCCCGCCCGTGAGGTCGCGGAACATCGCCCCGATGTCACGGAAGACGTTGGCGCCGAGGATCGTTTCCCCGGCAACGACACCCAGGTACTCCGTGACCTGGCGCCCTTCGACGACGTTCGTAGTGGTGACGAGCATCATGCCTCCTTCGCTCCCCCTCGACGAGAGTATCGGGCGCCGGGACAACGGGGGAGAGCCAAGATACGCATGCGAGCGAAAGCGGGTGCGCCGCGGATAGAGCCTGCTGATGCCTTTGGGCAGCGGTTATGCGCGTATCCAACGGCTCCTAGACAGACCGGCGTCGCCGCCTGAGAAAGACATAAAAATCCCTTCCGGCGTGACGCGCCGGCACTCCCGAACCACCGATCTGCCGGTGTAAGATGCCGCCAGCACGGCCAGTCCAGGGCATATGCCGGCGCTTCCCACGCTCCCCCGCGAGCATCCAGGGCGAACCGGAGAGCTGTCCCGGCCGGGAGTGCGACTCCGTACGGTTCTTGTGGTCCAGGGGGACGAGTGGTCAACCGCGCGCTCAACGGTGAAGCGTACATGCTGCCGCTCGGCGGCCCGGAGTTCTGGCTCCAGGCCGAGCTGCAGGACGCCATGGACCGCTTCATCCGCCAGCATTTCCGGGACGTCATCGCGATGCCGCGCGCGCCCTACCCGCGGCTCGAGCTGAGCGGCCGCATGACCACGAGCGCCGGCCGCTGCTATCCCGACACCGGCCTCATCCGCATCGCCACGCTGTACCACCGCGACCACGGCATCGATGCCACATTGCTGGTCCTGAAGCACGAGCTGGCGCACTGGGCCGCCCGCTGGCGCTACGGCGCCCGCATCGCCCCGCACGGCCGTGAGTTCCGCGCCGTCGCCCACGAACTGGACCCGCGCATCACGATCACCTGCCCGCCGTTCGCCATCAAGGAGCGCGCGCAGCGCCGCACCTTCCGCATGCAGTGCCCGCGCTGCCGCCGCACCTACGTCCGCGGCCGCCGCGACAAGGTCGCCTGCCGCTCCTGCTGCGACACGTACGCGGGCGGCCGCTACGACCGGCGCTTCCGCCTCGTGCCGCTGTCCCGTGCGGAGTAGGGCCGCCGTCCTCTTCGATCTCGACGGCGTCATCGTCGATAGCCGCCCGCACCACCTGTCCGCCTGGGAGCGCTGGGCGCGCGAGCACGGCATCGATGCGCCCTCCGGCTACTTCCACCGCACCTTCGGCCTGCGCAACGACGCGATCATCGGCGGCCTGCTGCCGGACATCGAGCCGGCGGAGCTGCGGCGCCACGCCGAAGCAAAGGAGTCGCTCTTCCGGGCGCGCGCGCGCGGCGACCTGCAGGCGCTTCCCGGCGTCCGCGAGCTGCTCGACTTCCTCGAGGAGCAGGACATCCCCAGCGCCATCGTGACCTCGACGCCGCGCGCCAACCTCGACATCATCCTGGAGACGCTGCGCCTCTCCGGGCGCTTCGGCGCGCTCGTCGCCGAGGAGGACGCCGCGCACGGCAAGCCGGACCCGGAGGGGTTCCTCGTCGCGGCGGAGCGCCTGGGCGTGCCGCCGGAGCGCTGCGTCGTCATCGAGGACGCGCCGGCCGGGCTCCAGGCCGCGAAGGCCGCCGGCATGCGGGCGATCGGCGTCACCACCACCCGGCCGGCGGCCGACCTCGGCGACGCGGACCTGGTGGTGGAGTCGCTGGCCGAGGAGGTGGTCCGCACCTTCATCCTCGGCGAGCGCTGACGTCCGCCGTCAGTTGGTGGTGCAGAGCCGGCACGCGTGGCCGGGGCGGCCGCACGCGCGCCGCCACGGCTGCGGCGCCTCGCAGGGCGGCGTCGCCGTCCACGCGTACGAGAACTCCAGTCCGATTCCTCTGAGCGCTGCCAGTTGTGCGTTCACCTTTTCATCCTCTCGAACGTTTCTCTGTCATCTATTCTGGTGCCAGCGTATGGCCCGGCGCGTCCGCCGGCATCGGCCAGGGGTTTATTGGCGGGTTGATGCCTTGCCGCCGCCAACGGCGCTGCGACCCGTCAGACAAACTCGTGCCAACGCAAACCGGCGGGACAGCCCGCATCATCATGGTGCGTTCTACTATTCTTGG
>DATMAH010000188.1:0-3177 GCA_035583735.1 Dehalococcoidia bacterium | reverse complement strand
GCCGGTGCGCTCAGCCGTCTTCACGCGCACCGGCGTCCTCCTCCGCGGCGGCCTCGCGACCAGCGTCATCGCCGCGCACGTCGTAGCCGTACGCGTAGCCGGCGCGGTCGGCGATGATCGAGAGCAGGCGCTCGCTCGCGCCGCGCGGGCGGTAGGCGCCGGTCTCCCACTCGCTGACCGTCTGCTGGCGCACGCCCAGCTCCTCGGCGAATTCGCGCTGCGTCAGCTCCAGGTGCGAGCGCAGGCGGCGCACGCCCTCGGCGTCCCAGGCCCGGCGGCGTCGTGCCATGCGCGAAGTATACACGGAACCGTGTACGCCGTGGGGCTAGCACTCTGCGGCGGAGAGTGCTAAGATACGCCCGCAACGAATCCGTCAACTCACCCGAAGCACAGCGACAGGAGGTAGAGAAGTGGCCAAGGCTGCTGCGAAGAAGGTCACGCGACCATCGAACGGCGCGAAGGCGAGGTCCTCGACGCGGCTGGTGCCGCTGCACGACCGCATCGTCCTGCGGCCCGTCGTCCAGGAGGAGGTCCTGGCGAGCGGCATCGTCATCCCCGACACGGCGAAGGAGAAGCCGCAGCAGGGCGAGGTGATCGCCGTCGGCCCCGGCAAGCTGGACGACAACGGCAAGCGCATCGCCATGGACGTGCAGGTCGGCGACCGCGTGCTGTACGCGAAGTACAGCGGCCAGGAAGTGAAGATCGACCAGGAAGAGCTGATCGTCCTTTCGGAGAAGGACATCCTGGCCAAGGTCGAGTAGCCGGCGACGCCCGGGCGGCACGAGACGACAGCCATTGAGGAGAGACACATGGCAAAGCAACTGGTATTCGACGAGGAGGCGCGCCGTTCGCTGAAGGCGGGCGTCGACGCGCTCGCCGACGCGGTGAAGGTGACGCTGGGCCCCCGCGGCCGCACCGTCGTCCTCGACAAGAAGTTCGGCGCGCCCGCTGTGGTCGACGACGGCGTCGCCATCGCCAAGGAGATCGAGCTGAAGGACCCGTTCGAGAATATGGGCGCGCAGCTCGCGAAGGAGATCGCGACCAAGACCAATGACGTCGCCGGCGACGGCACGACCACGGCCACCGTCCTCGGCCAGGCGATGGTGCGCGAGGGCATGAAGAACGTCGCCGCCGGCGCCAACCCGATGGCCCTCAAGCGCGGCCTCGAGGCCGGCGTGCGCGCTGCCGTCGAGGCGCTGCGCGACCTCGCCCAGCCCGTGGCCGGCCGCAACCAGATCGCCCAGGTGGCGACGATCTCGGCCCGCGACGAGGAAGTCGGCACGATGATCGCCGAGGTGATGGAGAAGGTCGGCAAGGACGGCGTCATCACCGTCGAGGAGTCGAAGGGCCTCAAGTTCGAGACGGACTACGTCGAGGGCATGGCGATCGACCGCGGCTACGTCTCGCCGTACTTCGTCACCAACACCGAGCGCATGGAGGCGTCGCTCGACGAGCCGTACATCCTCATCACGGACAAGAAGATCTCGGCCGTCGCCGACATCCTGCCGGTGCTGGAAAAGGTGCTGCAGGTGACGAAGAACTTCGTCATCGTCTGCGACGACTGCGACGGCGAGGCGCTCGCCACGCTCGTCGTCAACAAGCTGCGCGGCACGATCAACGCGCTCGTCGTCAAGGCGCCCGGCTTCGGCGACCGCCGCAAGGCGATGCTCGAAGACATCGCCGTGCTGACCGGCGGCTCCTTCATCACCGAGGAGATGGGCCGCAAGCTTGACTCCGCCGACATCGCGGACCTCGGCCGCGCCCGCCGCGTCGTGGCGACGAAGGACGAGACGACGTTCATCGAGGGCTACGGCACGGACAAGGCGATCCAGGACCGCATCCGCCAGATCAAGGCGCAGATCGAAGAGGCGACGTCGGAGTTCGACCGCGAGAAGCTGCAGGAGCGGCTGGCGAAGCTGGCCGGCGGCGTCGCGGTGGTGAAGGTGGGCGCCGCGACGGAGGTGGAGCTGAAGGAGAAGAAGCTCCGCGTGGAGGACGCGCTCTCGGCGACGCGCGCGGCCGTCGAAGAGGGCATCGTGCCCGGCGGCGGCGTGGCGCTGCTCCGTGTCATCGATGCGATCACGAAGGCGAAGGAGAAGCTGCAGGGCGACGAGCGCACCGGCTGCGCCATCCTCGAGCGCGCGCTCGAAGAGCCGATGCGCGTCATCGCGGAGAACGCCGGCCAGGAGGGCTCCGTCGTCGTCGAGAACGTGCGCACGGGCTCGGCGAAGACGAAGACCTACGGCTACGACGCGCGCAACGACGCCTACGGCGACATGCTCAAGCTCGGCATCGTCGACCCGGCGAAGGTGACGCGCTCGGCGCTGGAGAACGCCGCCAGCATCGCGGCGATGGTGCTGACGACGGAGACGCTGGTGACGGAGATCCCGGAGCCGCCCTCCGCCGCCCCGGCCCCGCCGCCGATGGACTACTAGCGGACATCAAGGCCCCGGAATCGGCAAACAGGGGAAGGCGAGGCGCCTTCCCCTGTTCGTTTGGGGTGGACCAGGAAAACAGCAAAGGGCAAGGGCAAAGAGGTCTTCAGGTTCCAGGTTCTACCTTCCAGGCTCCAGGCTCTGGGCGTTCCGCGTCTCGCATCCCGCTTCGAACCTCTCACCTCTACCCTCCAGCCCCCGGCTGCCGCCGCGCCAGCGCCTCCACCGCTTCGAGCTCCGCCTGCATGCGCTGCTCCCACGTCCAGAAGTTGCGGGCGGCGTAGGCGGCCGCGCCTTCGCCCAGCTTCGCGCGCTGCGCGGGGTCCGCGGCGAGCGCGACGAGCAGGTCGCCCAGCCGCTCCTCCAGCGGGCGCGCGATGCCGGAGCGGTTTGGCGCGTCGACGAGCCGTCCGGTCGCGCCGTCGGCGATGAGGTCACGCGTGTCACCGGCGTCGACGGCGACGACGCAGCAGCCGCAGGCCATCGCCTCCAGCAGCGGGTTGCCCACGTTCGAGAGGTCGGCGACGGCGAGAAAGACATCGCAGGCGTGCATGTAGCGCACGACGGCATCGTGCGGGACGGCGCCGGCGAACGTGACGGCGTCTCGCACGCCCAGCGACGACGCCAGCGCCTCCAGGTCCGCGCGCTCTTCCCCGTCGCCGACGACGACGAGCCGCGCGCCCGGGGACCACGCCCGCACCCGGCGCAGCGCACGGACCGCCCGGTCGACGCGCTTCCATGC
>DATMAH010000187.1:0-2407 GCA_035583735.1 Dehalococcoidia bacterium | reverse complement strand
CCTCCCGCCACGCCGCGGCGTCGGCCGGCTCGCCGGATTCGCGGACCTTCATCAGGTGGTTCGTGAACTCCATCAGCGCCGACAGCATGGTGTTGAAGCGGAAGTGCCGCAGGTCGCTGGTCACGCGCTGGATGGTGCGGTGCGTCCAGCGGCGCAGCTCGCGCGTGGAGGGCGCGCCGGGCAGGTCCGCCGTCGTGACGTCGCCAGTGACGGCGTTCCAGGCGCGGTGCAGCCAGCGCGAGACGCCGACGATGCCGCTCGAGTCGTACGGCCCGCCCTGGTCCCACGGACCCAGGAACATCAGGTAGGCGCGGAAGCAGTCGGCGCCCCACTTCTCCACCTCGCCGTCGGGCGCGACGACGTTGCCGCGCGACTTGCTCATGCGCTGGCCGTCCGGCCCGAGGATCTGGCCCTGGCTGAACAGCCGCGTCATCGGCTCGTCGATCTCGACGATGCCCATGTCGCGCGCGGCCTTGGTGAAGAAGCGCGTGTACAGGAGGTGCATCACGGCGTGCTCGGTGCCGCCCGTGTACTGGTCGACGGGCAGCCACTTGCGCGCCTTGTCGCGGCTGAAGGGGCGCTCGTCGTTGTGCGGGTCGATGTAGCGCATCTGGTACCAGGACGAGCACATGAACGTGTCGAGCGTGTCGGTCTCGCGCCGGGCCGGCTCGCCGCCGATCGGGCACGTCGTGTTCAGGAAGCCCTCGTGGTACTTCAGCGGCGACTCGCCGGTGGGGCGGAACTCCGCGTCATCCGGCAGCAGCACCGGCAGGTCGCTCTCGGGTACGGGCACCACGCCGTGGGTGTCGCAGTAGACGACGGGGATCGGCGCGCCCCACATGCGCTGCCGTGAGATCAGCCAGTCGCGCAGGCGGTAGCTGACGGTGCCGCGGCCGTAGCCCTTCTCCTCCGCGTACTTGATGACGGCGGGGATCGCCTCCTCGTCCGGCGTGCCGTCGAAGGGGCCGGAGTTGATCATGCGGCCGCCGTGCGGCAGGGCCGCCGTCAGCTCGCCGCCGTCCCAGTCCGGATGGGCGAAGACGGGGACGACGGGCAGGCCGTACTTGCGCGCGAACTCGAAGTCGCGCTGGTCGTGGCCGGGCACGCCCATGACCGCGCCGGTGCCGTACGTCGCCAGCACGTAGTCGGCGATCCAGACCGGCACGCGCTCGCCGTTGAAGAGGTTGATGACGTACGCGCCCGTGAATACGCCCGTCTTTTCGCGGTCCGTGGACATGCGCTCGATCTCGGACTCGCGGCGCGCCTGTGCGACGTACGCTTCCACTTCGGGGCGCTGCTCCGGCGTGGTGATCTTCTCGACGAGCGGATGCTCCGGCGCGAGCACGAAGAAGGTGACGCCGTAGACGGTGTCGGGGCGCGTCGTGAAGACGCGGACCTCCCGTTCGTCTACGCCGGGCACGTCCAGTCCGAAGCGCAGCTCCGCGCCCTCGCTGCGGCCGATCCAGTTGCGCTGCATCGTCGTCACCTGCTCGGGCCACTCCAGCCTGGAGAAGTCCAGCAGCTCATCGGCGTAGCGGGTGATGCGGAAGAACCACTGCTCCAGGTCGCGCTTGGTGACGGGCGTATCGCAGCGCTCGCACGTGCCGTCGACGACCTGCTCGTTCGCCAGCACCGTCTGGTCCTTCGGGCACCACCAGACGGCCTGTGACTTGCGGTAGGCCAGGTCGTGCTTGAGGAGCTGGAGGAACCACCACTGCGTCCACTTGTAGTAGTCCGGCGACGACGTGATGATCTCGCGCGACCAGTCGAACATCGCCCCCATCATCTTCATCTGCGCGCGCATGTGCTCGATGTTCCGCGCCGTCCAGTCGGCGGGGTGGATGCCGCGCTTGATGGCCGCGTTCTCCGCCGGGAGGCCGAAGGAGTCGAACCCCATGGGGAAGAGGACGTTGTAGCCGTTCATGCGCATGAAGCGGGCGTGCGCGTCGGACGGCGACATGGCGAACCAGTGCCCGATGTGGAGGTCGCCGGACGGGTAGGGGAACATCGTCAGCGCGTACCACTTGGGGCGCGGGTCGTCGTCGGGCGTGTGGTAGATGCCGTCGGCTTCCCAGCGCGCCTGCCACTTGCGCTCGATGGCGCGCGGGTCGTAGCGGCTGGTCGCGCCCGCGCTCCTGTTCATCGTCGTCGTTTCGTTCATCTCGGCCTCACGCCTTTCGTGCGTCTTCCGTCCCTGAGGTGCCGGTGGCGCCGCGGGCGCGCCGCTCCGGTCGGCCGTCGTCGTCTTCGTCCTCGTTCCAGCCCCCGCCCCGGGTTGACGGCCGGATGTTCTTTGTGAACACGCGCAGCTCCAGCAGGGTGATGGCGAACAGGGAGCCGAAGATGGCGACGATGTACGCCTCGATGCCGAGCGCCACGCCCACCGCCGCCGTCGCCCAGATGGTCG
>DATMAH010000186.1:0-29172 GCA_035583735.1 Dehalococcoidia bacterium | reverse complement strand
ATGGACATAGACGTTAGTCGCTCGTCGCTCGTCGCTGCGGGCTGGATGGAATGCCGATGCCTTCGATGATGTAGACGGCGCCGTCGGTCGACGACGCGCGAAGCGGCTGGATCTTCTGGTACGCGTCCGACTCGTACCAGGCGCGTGCCGTCGCCGCGTCGGCGAACTCGCCGATGACGGTGCGCGGGTACGGCCGCTGGCCTTCGAGTTCGACAGCGTCATCGGCGGCGACGAGCAGCTTGCCGCCGAACTCGCCGATCGTCTTCATGAAGGCCATCGCGTAGTTTCGGTACCCGTCCGGGTCGTGCACGGCCATCTGCGCGACGATGTATGCCGCCACTATGCCTTCACCTTCTCGACGGCGCGCCGCGCGGCCTCCGACATCGGCACCGTGCGGTCGGCGTATTCGACGCCGTACTTCTCGAGGATCTTGAAGCCGTCCTCCTCCCACGAACCGGGGATGCGGAAGATGGCGATCTTCTCCGCGGGGTCGTAGCCGGACTCGATGACGCCCTTGATCACGCCGCGCGCCACGATATCGACGCGGGTGTTCGAGACGACGTTCATGATCACGCAGATCTTCTCGACGCCGGGCTTGCTGAGGATCAGCTTCGTCAGTTCCTTCGCCTTCTTCACCGACGGGTTGCCGCCGATCTCGCAGTAGTTCGCCGGCTTGCCGCCGTGCTTCCGCAGCGCGTCGAAGATCGTCAGGCTGCCGCCGCCGGCGCCGATCACGCAGCCGAGGTTGCCGTCGAACTCCACGACACGGCCGGCGACGCCCCGGTGGTCCGACGCGTCGACCTGCGCGCCGCGGATCTCGAACTCGGTCGGCTCGCGCGCCTGGCGCGACTCCTCCGGCGCGATGCCGAGCTCGTCGAGCAGCGCCTTCTGCTGGTCGCGCGCCTCCTCCTCCATGTCGGCGTGGGAGTCGAGCGCGATGAAGCTGCCGTCTTCAAGCTGCGCCAGCGGGTTGATCTCGAACAGCGTCAGGCCGTACGTGAGGAAGCCGCGCGCAAGCCGCGCCATGATGCGCGAGAGCTGGTTCAGCTCGTTGCCGCGCACGCCGACCGAGGCGACCAGCTCCTTGAACTTGAACTCGTGGAGCGGCTGGAAGGTCGAGAAATGGACACGGCCGACGTGGTCGGGGTGCTCCTCCGCCACCTGCTCGATATCGATGCCGCCCATGTCGCTGAAGATGGCGACCGGCAGCTTGGCGACGGCGTCCCAGGTGATGCCGGCGTAGTACTCCTGCTTCACCGGCGCCTTGGCCTCGATCAGCACGTTGCGCGGCCTGTGGCCGCCGATCTCGAGCTGGAGGATGTGCTCGGCGTGCCGCCGTGCTTCGTCGGGCGTCGAGGCGAACTGCACGCCGCCGGCCTTCATGCGGCCGCCGGAGAGCACCTGGGACTTCAGCACGACATCGCCGGCGACGTCCGCCGCGATGCGGGCGGCGTCGTCGGGCGTGGTCGCCGTGCCGCCCTTCGACGTCGGGATGCCGCACTTCGCGAGCAGCGCCTTCGCTTCGAACTCGTAGAAGCGCATCGGAGTCCCTCTGCGTGTTTCGAGCCGTTGGGCGCGCGAGGACGCGCCGGGCGACATGGTACGAGCGATCGCCGTTTCAGGCCACCGGCTGCGGGCGTGAGCCCCGGGCTACCGCGGCTGTTTCGCGGTGATGCCCTGGATGAGTCGCCGGGACGCCTCGGCCACCTCGTCGACGGCGGCGCCGAAGGCCTCGGCGTTGCGCTGCGACGGCTGCCGGAAGCCGCTGATCTTGCGCACGAACTGAAGCGCCGCCTCGCGGATCTCGTCGTCGCTGGCGGGGCTGTTTCCCTCGCGTAGCCGCTTGATGCTCCTGCACATAGCTCGATGATGGACGACGGCGGCGTCCAGCGACAAGGACGCATGTAGCCGCGAACGGCAGATTCGGGTGCCGGCGCGGCGGTCCAGGGGCGGCGGCGCGGGGCACGATGGAGTCTCGGCGACGCTTGTCCGCCTCCGGCCCATTCTGTAGGCTCGACTCGGCCGCGCGCGCACGCACCGAACGCTGACGGCTGATAGCGCAGGGAGAGCCGTTGCCCTCGTTCACGCTCGTCCCCCACAAGGTCAGCACCCGCATCACCGACCCGATCGTCTCCCCTCTCGCCGCTGCCGGCGTGACGCCGAACATGATCTCGGTCGCCGGCTTCAGCGGGAACGTCGCCGCGGGCGTGCTGGCCGCGTCCGGCGAGTTCCTCCTCGCCGGCATCGTGATGCTGATCGCCAGCGCGCTCGACCTGCTCGACGGCGCGCTGGCGCGGAAGACGAACACGGTCAGCCGCTTTGGCGCGGTGTTCGACTCCGTGCTCGACCGGCTGTCGGAGGCGGCGGTGCTGGGCGGGCTGCTCTACCACTTCCAGGAGGTCGGCGGGCACACGCAGGAGACGGTGCTCTGCTTCGCCGCCATCGTCGGGTCGCTGATGGTGAGCTACGTGCGCGCCCGCGCTGAGGGCGAAGGCCTGCAGCTCCGCGAGGGCCTCTTCACCCGCGCCGAGCGGGTGATCCTGCTTGGCGGGGCCCTGGTGATCGGCGTGGACGAGGTGCTGCTGGCGGCGCTCTGGGTCCTCGCCGTACTCTCGCACGTCACAGCGGCGCAGCGCGTCTTCACCGTCTGGCAGAAGCTGTACCGGCAGGCGCCCGAATGACCGCCGTCGCCGTGACCGACGACCAGCATCGAGAGACAGCCGGCGGCGCCACCACGCTCGAGCGCGCGCTCTCGCTCGACTTCACGCGGCCGCTCGCGTTCGCGGCGCTGGCGCTGGTGTATATCGCCAGCCGCGCGCCCTGGATCAACGTCGGCTACGGCACCGACCCGGACGCGTGGCGCGTCGCGCTCTCGGGCTACTGGCTCTGGGAGCATCATGAGTTCTACCCGTCGCGGCTGCCTGGCTATCCGCTGCACGAGTACGCAAGCGCCGCCGTCTCGCCGGGCGGACACCTGGCGACGAACGCGCTGACGCTGCTGGTGTCGCTCGGCGGCGTGTGGCTCTTCGCCGCCATCGTGCGCGAGCTGCGGCTGCCGAACCGCGGCCTCGTCGTCGCCGGGTTCGCCTTCACGCCGCTGCTGTGGATCAACAGCATGAACACGATGGACTACATGTGGGCGCTGACGTTCATCCTCGGCGCCTACTACCTGCTGATGCGGGGCGAAGTCGGCCTCGCGGGCGTTGTCCTGGGGCTCGCCGTCGCCTCGCGCGCGACCTCGCTGCTGTTCATCGTGCCGTTCGTCATCTACATCTGGCGTGACGGGCGCCGGGAAGAGCTGCGCGATTTCATCGTCTGGACGCTCTTCGTGCCGCTGGTGTTCTATCTGCCCATCGCCTGGCGGTACGGCGCCGACTTCATCGACTTTTACGACGCGAGCATCGGTTACCTCAGCGTGGCGCGGCTGCTGGCGAAGGACACGCTCGGCATCTTCGGCGCCATCGCGGTGCTGGTCGCGCTGGTAGTGTCGTTGCCACGATTGGTGAAGCTGCCCGTGGACGCCGTGCGCGACAAGGATGTGATGCTCTGGGTCGTCGCGATCGGCATCGTCCTCATGATCTTCGCGCGGCTGCCGCACGAATCCGCGTACCTGATCCCGCTGTATCCGTTCGGGTTCCTGGTGATGGCGCGCTACTTCCAGCGCTGGGTGCTGGCCGGCGCCGTCGCGGCGATCGTGTTCGCCGGATTCGTCGACATCACGACGCCGGGCGATGAGATCAGCCTCAGCGACATGCGCGAGGCGCGCATCGGCCGCGGACTGGTGCTGTCCAATGCCGAGACGATGCGCCTCCAGCTCGACTTCGTCGACGACATCGAGGCGCTGGAGGTGCCGCAGAAGACCGTGGTCTCGCTCGGCTTCATCTATCCGCACTTCGCCGTGCTGAACCGCGACCGGCTCGAGATCGGCATCCTGGAGGAGGATACGCACTCGATCAGCCAGCTCTCGGACAAGGGCAAGGCGACCGACACGGAGCGGGAGATCGTCTACGTGTGGCTGCTCGACTACGACCAGTTCGTCAAGTTCCGCGACCAGGGCTACGGCTTCCGCGCGACGCAGGACGCCAATCGCAGCACGGTCGCGCTGTACGACTACCGGCCGGCGCTCGTCGGCGCGCTGATCATCGATCTCGGGCGCGGGCCGTCGGGCGGGAGCGGCGCCGCGCGGACGGACCGCTGATGTCCGGCGACATCGGCGCCGGCCGCGGCTATCTCCGCTACCGGTACGCCGGCGTGCTGCCGTTCCGCCGGCCGCTTCGTTGCGGACGTTACGGCGGCCGCGCGCTCCGCCGAAGCCAGGCAATGCGCTACCATGAGTGACGATCACGCACGAAAGGACGAACGCCGGCATGCAGGAGCTACGCGACCGTTTGGAAGCTCTCCGCGATCGCATCGCGCATGTCCTGGCGCGCCTTTGACATCCGCGCGCTTGAATCCGAAGCCGCGAAGCTGGAAGAGCGGTCGGCCGCGCCCGGCTTCTGGGATGATCCCCAGTCCGCCCAGGACGTGATGCGGCGCCTGGCGTCGCTGCGGGAGCGGACGCAGACCTGGCGCGGGCTCGAACGGCGCGTCGGCGACCTGCTGGACCTCATCGACCTGGCGGCGGCCGAGGACGACGCCGCAACGGCCGCCGACATCGAGCGGGACGCGGCGGCCATCGAGCGCGAGCTTGAGGGGCTGGAGTTCGAGCTGACATTCTCCGGCCCGTACGACGACCGGAGCGCCATCGTCGCCATCCACGCCGGGGCGGGCGGCACGGAGTCGCAGGACTGGGCCGAGATGCTGCTGCGCATGTACGTCCGCTGGTGCGAGCGCCGCGGCTTCCACTGCGAGGTGATCGACGAGATGCCGGGCGAAGAGGCGGCATCAAGAGCGCCACCCTCGAGGTGACCGGCAGCCACGCCTACGGCTACCTGAAGTCGGAGCACGGCGTGCACCGTCTCGTGCGCATCTCCCCGTTCGACTCCGAGAGCCGCCGCCACACGTCGTTCGCGCTGGTGGAGGTGATGCCAGAGGCGGGCGACGCCGCGGAGGTGAAGGTGAACCCGGACGACATCCGCGTCGACGTGTTCCGCGCCAGCGGCCATGGCGGCCAGAACGTGCAGAAGAACTCCACCGCGATCAGGATCACCCACCTGCCGACGAACATCGTCGTCACGTGCCAGAACGAGCGCTCGCAGCACCGCAACCGCGAGTCGGCCATGCGCGTGCTCGAGGCTCGCCTGTTGCAGCTCGAGCTGGAGAAGCAGGCGCAGGAGCAGGCGAAGATCAAGGGCGAGCACGTCAGCGCGGGCTGGAGCAACCAGATCCGCAGCTACGTGCTGCACCCGTACAAGATGGTGAAGGACCACCGCACCGGCTACGAGACGGGCAACGCCCAGGCCGTGCTCGATGGTGAGCTTGATGACGCGATACGGGCGTACCTGCAGTCGACGGTCGGCAGCGATGCTGCGTAGGCATGCCACGGCCCTCGCCGCTCTTGCACTTGTGCTGGCGGCGGCAGCGGCTGCGTCTGCGCCGGCGCGAGTCGCACCGGCCGGGGCGCAGGAGCCGGTGACGGTCGTCTCCGACGAGGCTGTCAACGAGTTCCCGCGCGGCGTTACGTTCACGCTCGCGTTCTCGGCGTCGTCCGTGCCCCAGGAGGTGCGCCTGTTCTACCGGCTGGCGCCCGACGGCACCGGCGCGTCGGCGGTGGTCGATTGCAGCGGGACGGGCACGCTGACGTGCTCGCACACGCTGACCAGCGGGCGGGGCATCTTCGTCATCCCCGGCGCCCAGATCACGTACCACTGGGAGATCGATGCGGGGGACGGCGAGCCGTTCGAGACGGCCGAGCAGCTTTACGTCCATGAGGACACGCGCTTCGAGTTCCAGACGCTGCAGGACGGCAACATCACGCTCTACTACCACGGCGGCACCGCCGAGGTGGCGCCGGCGGTGCTCGCCGCGGCGGCGGAGTCGCTGGCGGAGATGAGCGCGCTGCTGCAGGCGACGGTCGACTTCCCGGTGAAGGTCTTCCTCTACGAGACGGCGGAGCAGATGCAGCCGGCGATCGCGTCCGGTCCGACCGGCCGCGGCGTCGTGATCCTGGGCGAGGTCGTGTACTCGGACACGGCGATGGTGTCGGCGGACACGTCGGTGCTCGACATCACGCGGCACGAAGTGGCGCATATCGTCACGCGCGCGGCCGCGCGCGGGCCGTTCGACCTGCCGGGATGGCTGGTGGAGGGCATCGCCGTCCATGCCCAGCGC
This sequence comes from Dehalococcoidia bacterium, assembly GCA_035583735.1. Lineage (GTDB taxonomy): Bacteria > Chloroflexota > Dehalococcoidia > DSTF01 > JACRBR01 > DATMAH01. Next base: position 22,902 of record DATMAH010000186.1, on the reverse strand, counting down.
AACCCGCTCGGCGGGCATGACAGCGCGCTGCAGCGCGCAATTCAAACGGACAGCGTGCTTAGCCCCGCACAGATCAACTCTTCTTCGGCCGGCGGCAGCTCGTCGTCCGTCGGCATCTACTACGGGCAGTCGGGCGCCATGGTGACCTACCTGGTCGAGACGTACGGCGCGGAGAAGTTCGCGCAGCTCATCGCGACGTTCCGCGAAGGCTCCACGATCGACAACGCACTGGAGACCGTGTACGGATTCGACCAGCGCGGGCTGGACGAGGAGTGGCGGCGGTCGGTGGGACTGGGGCCGCGCGCGCAGTCCGCGGCGACGCCGACGCCACGCGCCGAACCGGCGGCCGACGACGACCGCCCGGATGCCGGTGACGGCGACGCGGACGAAGGCGCGTCGAGCGCGGATGAGGACGACGGCGGCACGTCGGCGGCAACGTACGTCATCATTGGGCTGCTCGCGGTGGTCCTTGTCGCGACGGCGGCCTTTGCCGTGATCACGGTACGCTCTCGGCTGCGGACGTAGGGCCGTGCGGCCGCGGTGATGCGCGCTGACGCACGGGGCGCACGCGGTGTCTGCGACTAGATGCTTCGCCCGCGGCTCAGCATGACGGAACTGCGTGCTGCTGCTTGCTGGTTGTGAGGGTGCATCGGCGGGGGGTGGGACGCCGCTGACGCATGGGGCGCACGCGGTGTCTGAGGCTAGATGCTTCGCCTGCGGCTCAGCATGACAGAAGCGGCCGCGCCCCTCCATCGCGGCGACTTTGCCCTTTGCCCTTTGCGCTTTGCCCTTTGCTCTTGCTCTTTGTTGTCTGCTGTCTGCCGTCCGCTGTCCGCTCTCGCCGTTCAGGCGTGGACGAAGCGCTGCGGCAGCTCGGCCAGCTCCAGCGCCGCCGCTTCGCCGCGCAACTGGCCGCAGGCGGCGCTGATCTCGACGCCCTTTTCGACGCGCACGGTGCAGGGGATGCCGCGGGCGGCCAGCGCGCGCTGGAACGCGAGCGTGCGCGCGCGGGATGGCCGCGAGACGCTGCGGTCCGGCGTCGGGTTTACGGGGATGAGGTTGACGTGGCAGAGCATGCCGCTGAGCTGGTCCGCGAGCGCGCGCGCCTGCTCGGGCGCATCGTTCACCCCGTCCATGAGGCAGTACTCGAACGTCACGCGCCGTCCTGTCTTCGCGACGTAGTCGCGGCAGGCCGCCATGATCTCGCGCAGCGGGTAGCGGGATGCCGTCGATATGAGTTGCTCGCGCAGCGCCTGGTCCGGCGCGTGGAGGGAGACCGCCAACCCGACTTGCAGCGTCTCATCGGCGAGCCGGCGGATGCCGGGCACGTGCCCTACCGTCGAGATGGTGATGTGGCGCGCGGCCAGCCCCATCCCTTCGGGAGCGTGCAGTGTCTCGACGGCCCGCCAGACGGCGCGGTAGTTCGCCATCGGCTCGCCCATGCCCATGAAGACGACGTTCGTGATCGCTCGCCCGCGGGCCTCGCGCTGCAGCCGCGCGAATCCCACCACCTGCGCGATGATCTCCCCCGCGCTCAGATTGCGCTCGAAGCCGGCCTGGCCGGTGGCACAGAACGAGCAGCCCATCGCGCAGCCGACCTGGCTGGAGACGCACACGGTCGCCCGGCCACGGGAGCCCGATCGCGGGTCGTACAGCATCAGCACCGACTCGATGAGCCGTCCGTCGTGGAGGCGGAGGAGCCGCTTGCGCGTGAGGCCGTCGTCCGAGCTCAGCGTGGCCACGACGTCCGCGGCCGGGAAGGGGAGCGCCTCGGCAAGGCGCGCGCGCAGGTCCGCGGGCAGGTTCGCCATCTCGCCCCAGGTGGCCGCGAAGCGGCGGTACAGCCACTCCCAGGCCTGGCGCGCCCGGTACTTCGGCGCGCCGAGGCCGGCGACGACGGCCTCCAGTTCGGCCAGAGAGAGGTCGTAGACGGTGCGCATCGATCCAGTCTAACGAACGGGCCCCATGCACCGGTCGCATCCAGCGCCGCTTGCCCGCCACGTCGCAGCGTCCAACAATGCCGCGTCGTCTGTTTCACGGGCGCGTGCGCCCGATGGCGCGCGACACACAACGCACGACGGGAGCGCAGGGGCCATGAAGGACATCTACGTCGGACGTGACTTCGGTCGCCATGACTTCGTGATCGACGCCGCCGAGGTCGAGAAGTACAGCGGCGCCGTAGACGACCACAACCCCATCTATACGGGCGAGTCGCCGTTCGGCGGCCCCGTGGCGCCGGCGCTGGTGCGGCACTCCGAGGTCTACGCCTATCGCGAGCACCCGAAGGCGGGCGCCCCGGCATGGTACCTCGACAATCTCTACGGCAACCTCCACGCGCGCCAGGAGTGGGAGTTCTTCCAGCCGATCATGGTCGACGAGGCCATCAACACGCGCTCGTTCATCGCCGACCGGTACGTGAAGCGCGGACGGGACTACGTGGTGAACGAGGTGCTGTACTTCGGCGCGGATGGCGACGTGCGGATGCGCGGGCGCACGCACCAGAGCTTCCTGCGCGAGACGGACAACACCGGCATCGTCATCGACGAGAAGCGCGAGAAGCAGCCGGAGCGGAGGTTCGAGGTGGACGTCTCGCGCGCGCTGGAGGAGCTGCGGCCGCTGGAGAAGCAGATCACGCTCGATATGTGCTGGAAGTTCAGCGGGCCGGCGAAGAACTACCACAACGACAAGGAGGCCGCGCTCAAGTGGGGCTTCCCGGACATCGTCGTGCAGGGGATGATGTCGACGTGCTTCCTGTCCGAGATGATGACGCTGCGCTACGGCGCCGGCTGGCTGGCCGGCGGCAAGATGGACGTCCGGCTGGTGAACATCGTCTGGCAGTCAGACCGGCTGACGTGCCGCGGCTTCGTGCGTGAGCTGGAGCCTGAGGGGCAGCGCCGGCGCGCGCACCTCGACGTCTGGGTGGAGAAGGCGGACGGCACGAAGGTGACCATCGGCACGGCGTCCGCGGTCGTGGGGTAGCGCCGACGACCGGTCGCGGGCGGCTACTGCCTAATCCAGCTCCATGCCCGTCAGCAGGCGGTACGCCTCCTTGTATCGCCGCGACGTGCCCTCGACGACCTCCGGCGGCAGCTCGGGGGCCGGCGGCTGCCTGTCCCAGCCGGACTGCGTCAGCCAGTCGCGCACGTACTGCTTGTCGAAGCTGGGCTGCGGCTTGCCGGGCGCGTAGGCCTCGATCGACCAGAAGCGGCTGGAGTCCGGCGTCAGCACTTCGTCGATGACGTGCAGCTCGCCGTCGATGTAGCCGAACTCGAACTTGGTGTCGGCGATGATGATGCCGCGCTCGCGGGCGTACGCTGCGGCGAACTGGTAGAGCGCCAGGCTGCGCAGCCGCAGCACCTGCGCGGCGTCCGGCCCCACCTCCTGCATCACGTCCGAGAACGTCATTGGCTCGTCGTGGCCTTCGTCCGCCTTCGTCGTCGGCGTGAACAGCGGCTCCGGGAGCTGCTGGCTTTCGAGCAGCCCTTTTTCCATCTTCACGCCGTTGACGGTGCCGTACTGCTGGTATTCGGCCCATGCCGACCCGGAGAGATATCCGCGGACGATGCATTCGATGTCCACGCGCTTTGCCTTCTTGACGATCGTGCTGCGGCCGGCGAGCTCCGGCGGCAGTTCGAACGGCAGGTTGTCCGCGGCCGTGCCGTCGGCGAGACGGATGAAGTGGCTGGGCACGACATCACTCGTGCGCTCGAACCACCATGCCGAGAGCTTGCTCAGCACACGCCCCTTATCCGGGATACCGGTCGGCAGCACGATGTCGAACGCGGAGATGCGGTCTGTGGCGACGATGAGCATGCGCCCGTCGCCGAGGTCGTAGGTGTCGCGGACTTTACCCCTGTGCGTCGGGTCCGGTAGCGGCGACCGGGTCAGGATGGACATCAGGTGCGCTCCTTGCTTTCAGGTCAGCGTACAACACGGTGTGCGAGGCAACGGCAAACGGCAAGAGCAGGGCGGCCACCGTGCCGAAGAGGGCCGCGTATGCAAGCGGCGAGAGCAGCGTCACGGTGCTGGCGGCCAGCACGGTCGGCCCGAGCTGCACCAGGGCGAGGCCCAGCACGATCCCCAGCGTGCGCCACCATCTCGAACGTACGACGCGGGCGCTCTCGTCCAGCGCCGCCCAGTTCTGCCGGGAGTCCAGCATCACGGCCCAACTGGCGAAGAGCCAGCGCACCAGCAGGTAGACGGCGAGGGCGCCCGGTATGAGCGCCAGCCACCAGTCGCGCCTCCCGTCGATCGTGGCGCTGCGGTTGAACAGCCAGTAGACCGCGAGCAGCGGCGCGGCGACGATGGATGCGAGCAGCAGCCCGAGTTCGAGCAGGAACGTCGTGATGAGGGCGCCGATGCGGGAGAAGGCCGCATCCAGCGCCCCGCCGAAGCCCGGGGCGCCGCCGCCGGTCACGTCCGCCGAGGCACGGACGAGGGCTGCCGACACGACGAGCGAGACGAAGATCGCCGGGAGCTGCAGCATCTGCGCGGCGACCTCCGCCCCCTCCGAGTCCGTCGAGCCCGAGATGACGGCCGTGAGGAGCTGGAGCGGGACCGTCAGCAGGGCGATGGCGAACATGGGCACGAACCCCGAACGGTACGCGGCGAACCCCTCGCGGATGATCGAGCCCAGGTCGTGTGTGCCGGGCACGCGGCGCTGCGGGCGAAGCTGCGTACTGCTCACGCCAGACCGAGCCGCCTGAAACTGTCGTCGATGTGCGCCGTGTACACGCCGTAATCGAAGATCTCGTCAAGCTTCGGCGCGCCGAGGCGCGAGGTCACGTCGCCGTCGGCCTCGAGGAGCGCGCGGAACGGCGTCCGCTCCTTCCACGCGCGCATGGCATTGCGCTGCACGATCTCGTACGCCGCCTGCCGCGAAAGGCCCGTCTCGATCAGGGCGAGCAGGACCCGCTGCGAGAAGACGAGGCCCTGCGTCAGCTCGAGGTTCTCGCGCATGCGCCCCGGGTACACCTGTAAGCCGCGCATGACGTCGGTGAAGATGGCGAGCATGTAGTCGACGAGGATGCAGGAGTCGGGCAGGATCACGCGCTCGGCCGAGGAGTGCGAGATGTCGCGCTCGTGCCAGAGCGCCACGTTCTCCAGGGCCACCATCGCGTTGCCGCGCACGACGCGGGCGAGGCCGCAGATGCGCTCGCACAGCTCCGGGTTGCGCTTGTGCGGCATCGCGCTCGACCCCGTCTGGCCCTCGCTGAACGGTTCCTCCGCCTCCAGCACCTCCGTCCGCTGCAGATGCCTCACCTCCAGGGCGAAGCGCTCGAGCGACGCGGCGATGATGGCGAGCGTGGCGACGAAGTTCGCGTGGCGGTCGCGCGGCACCACCTGCGTGCTCACCGGCTCCGGCGCGAGCCCCAGGTCGGCGCAGACCTTCTCCTCGATCTCCGGCGGCACCGTGGCGTGCGTGCCGACGGCGCCGCTGATCTTGCCGTACGAAATCTGCGCCTTCGCCTCGGCCAGCCGGCCCTGCGCGCGGCGGATCTCGGCGGCCCAGCCCGCCAGCTTCAGCCCGAACGTCGTCGGCTCCGCGTGCACGCCGTGCGTCCGGCCGATCTGCAGCGTGTGCTTGAACTCGACCGCCCGCTGCTCGACGACGTCGCGCAGGTCATGCAGACCATGCTCGATGATGGTGGCGGCGTCGCGGAGCTGGAGCGCCGTCGCGGTGTCCCAGACATCCTGCGAGGTAAGGCCCAGATGCACCCAGCGCCCCTCCGGCCCCAGGCTGTCGGCGACGGACTTGAGGAACGCCGTGACATCGTGGTGGGTCTCAGCCTGATACCGCGCCACGTCCGCGACGTTGTAGCGCGCGGCCTTGACCTTCTCGGCGTCCTCGCGCGGCACGCGTCCGGCGTCGGCCCAGGCCTGGACGACGGCGACCTCCACCGCCAGCCAGCGGTCGAGCTTGCCTTCCTCGGTCCAGATGCGGGCCATCTCCGGCCGGGAGTACCGTTCGATCATGGCAGGGGCAATGTACATTGCTTCCTCACGTCGCGCTGTGTCGTGCGCGGGTTGCCGTGGTTGACCGCTTACGACTCGACGCTGCCTGCTCGCGCCTCTATCCTGGTTAGAACATATCTTCGTAGAACGCCCCCATGCTCGAACGCCGCGAAGATCCCCCCGTGCGCCGCGTCTTCTACACGCCGACCGGGCTCACGGAGCTGCACGAAGGCGACTGCATCGAATGGTTGCGGGAGCAACCGGATCGCTCATGTGAGGCCGTGGTGACCGGCCCGCCGTATGGAATGCTGGAGTACACGCCCGCGCGGGTCCGGAAGCTCCGTCTCGGACGGGGGGCGTGTGGCGCATACCGCCCGCGCTTGGTGGCTACAAGCGCGCGCCCGTCCCACGCTTCACCGTCCTCGACGACCGCGACATCGGCGCGATGTACGCGTTCTTCCGCGCGTGGGGCGAGGTGTTGTGTCCAAAGCTGGTGCCGGGAGCACATGTACTGATGGCCACCAGCCCGCTGTTCTCCTAATCCATTGAGATGCAGGGTTGGACGATCCACATACGTCGCCATGGAGCGATCGTGCCACTGCAGTTCTATCCCGGCTACCTCCGCGCGCTCGCTGCGTTCGAGGAGCGCCAGCCGCGCAGCGAGCGCATCAGGTTCGCCGGCGACTATCTCGGCGGCCGTGCACGGAGGCGGCGCTCACGTCCGGGCTGCGGGCGGGCCGACGAGATGGTGGCATCGTACCCGTAGGCGTGGTTACGAGAGGACGTCCAGCACGCCGCGCAGCTCGCGCAGGTGCTTGATGATGGCGTCGGGCTTCGGCTCGAACGCCTCGTGGGGCCGGACGACGTACTGGTGCGTCAGCACCGCGCGCATGCCGACGGCCTTCGCCCCGCCGATGTCGTGGAACGGGCTGTCGCCGACCATCACTGCCTCGGGCGCCCGCACGTCCACTTCACGCAACGCCTTCTCGAAAAGCGACGGGTGGGGCTTCCGGTATCCCTCCTCGGCCGAGACGACGACGCTGCGCATCAGGTCCTCGATGCCGTGATTGCGGAGCATGAGCCGGATCGTCGCCTCGTCCGTCAGCGTGTTCGTGATGCAGCCGAGCGCGTAGCCGGCGTCCCGCAGGTCCAGCAGGGCCTCGACCGTGCCCTCGGCGCAGATCAGGCGGTCCACTTCCGTCGCGAAGAGCGGCACCGTCAGCTCGCGCAGCAGCTCCTCGTCGAGGTCGACTCCGAGGCGGCGGAACCCCTCTCCCACCCACGCGTGCGTCGGCGGCTGGTCGAGCACGTCGCCGCCCTCGAAGTACACCGGCGCCGCCTCGCGCAGCACGTCCGCGACGGAGCGCTGGAACACGTGGGCTTCCGGCAGGTCGTTGCGGCCGGTGCGTTCGGCCAGCGTGCGGCGCATGTTGTCGTACGCCCGCGCCAGCACGTCGCCCGTCGGGCCAATGTCCCAGATCGTGTGTCCCAGGTCGAAGATGACCGCCCGGATCACCGCGCGATGGTCGCCTCGTGCTGCGCCCCCCGTTCGATGTTCGCCGGCGCTTCCGCCACGCCGTTCGCACCGGCCTGAGCGCCGGATGCGCCGGCGCTCGCTTCCCGCAGCATGCGCTGGCGCTGGAGCAGGTGCATCAGCCCGCGCATATAGTTGGCCGCGCGCGGCACCGCCGTCTCCGGCTCCTCGATGCCCTCGTAGTCCAGAAGGACGAAGCCGCGATAGCGGTGCGCCTGCAGGAGCTGCAGCAGCGCCGGCCAGACGATGCGCGCGTCGCTGCCGTCGTCCCGCACCTCCCGCATGCGCGCGTGCACTTGCACCACCTGGTCCAGCGCGCGGTCGAGCCCGCCGCGGTCGGCCAGGTCCGCCGGGTCGAGGCAGATGCGCAGCCACGGCGTCCCCACGTCCCGCACGCACTGCGAGAGCTGCTGCGCCGTCGCGACGATGCCGTCGCTGCGATTGTTCTGGAGTCCGAGGGTGACGCCGCGCTCGGCCGCCGCGTCGGCGCACTGGCGCAGGGCGTACGTCACGTCCGACCAGAGCCGCCGCTGGTCGACCTGGGGCTGCCCCAGCACCTTGCGCAGGAGCCCGATGACGCGTCCGGGGCTCTCCTCGGCGTGCGGCCTGGGCACCCAGCCGGCGAAGACGCGCGTCACCGGCGCGCCCAGGTACGCGGCGACGTCGCACCACTGGCGCACCTTCTGCACCTCCAGCCGGCGTCGTTCGTCCGGGCCGAAGTCATTCGTCAGCGCCACGCCGGCGATCGTGAGCTGGAGGTCGGCGCACAGCTTCTTCACATCGCGCAGGTACACGGGGTCGGTGGTCGGGAAGTGCAGGTCGACGAGCTCGACGCCGTCCAGCTCCATGTCCTCGGCGCAGACCCGCAGCCAGCGCAGCAGGTCCATCCGGCCATCCCGGAACGCCGCGTGATAGGACCAGGAGCTACAACCCAGCTTCACTACACGTCCTCCGGCAGCGTCTGCCCCTTCGCGAGCGACTCGATGCCGCCGAACCGCACGCGCCGGAAGCCCTCCGCGTATTCGCAGTCGAGGCCCGAGCGGCGCGCGACGGCGCGGCCCGCCGCGCGCATCTGCCTGTCGATGATCGCGTGGTAGTCGTGGGGGTCGGCGTCCCGCAGCCACGGCACGTCCAGGCCCGACGCCTCCAGTTCGTACTTCATGTTCTGCACCGTCAGCACCATCTGCGCCTCGTGCGCGTGCAGCGCGGCGATCTTCTTGTCGATGAAGCCGTCGATGTCGACGTACTTGTTCTGGTCGCGGGGCGATTTCGCGAAGTACCACTGCTCGCCGACGTAGTGGGGTTCGAGCCCTTCGCGGAGCTGCTCCGGGTAGAAGCTGGGGAAGTGGGCGAAGCTGGCGGCCTCGTTCGCCGCCGTGGCGACGGCGCGGTGGTCCGGGTGACCCTCGTACGGCGTGAACGGGTCCCAGGTGAACATGATGTCCGGCTTCACCTCGCGGATGATGCGCATGAACGTGCCGCGCAGCTCGCGCGGATGGGCGTCGTACGCCAGGTCGCCGTCGGAGTAGCCGAGCGGGATGACGCGCTTCACGCCCAGCACCCCGGCTGCGCCGTTCAGCTCGTTGTCGCGCACGGCGCGCATCTCTGCGGCGGAACGCTCGAACGAGCCCTTGTCGTTGTCCGTCGCGACGCAGAGGATGACCTCGTGTCCGAGCGCGGCGAACCTGGCGATCGTGCCGCCCGCGAAGAACTCCATGTCGTCGCCGTGCGCCTCGAAGACGAGGATGCGCTTCATGTTGGCACAGTGTAGCCGCTTGTCCCGGCGCCTTCAGCCGCCGGCTACTACACCGGCCAGCAACTCGACCGCCGCCTGCCGGATGGTGGCCTCGGCGGTCTCATCCAGGATCGAGACGCCCGGCTCGTAGCCACCGCGTCCGAACTCGTGCTCCGGGACGACATAGAAGACGTGGTGGTTTGCATAACAGGCGATCGACAGGCGGCGGATACCTGAGTCCTGGCGAATGCGCTGCGCCGTCTCGGCGAAGAACTCGCCGGGTAGCGCCAGCAGCGCCACGCCGTCACCCAGGCCGATGGCCTGGACCTCCGGGTGCAGGGTGCCGCCGCCGCCGCGGAGCCACTGCGCCACGCCCCGCTCGTTGCGTAGCCGCGAGATCGCGGCCGTCAGCGCGCGGCGCGCCGCGACGTCAGCGGGAGGCAGGGCGCCGGCCCGCGCCTGCAGCTCGCGCAGGTGGCCGTCGTACTCCTCCGGGGGCGGCAGCTTGCGCAGCGGCACAGCGACCGTCCTGCTGGCGACGCGCAGGCGCGGCTCGACCAGCTCGCCCGTCTTCACCGGCACGTCCAGCACCTCGTCCCAGCGGATGTTCCAGACGTGCTGCCCGATGCCGAGCGGGCGCAGCTCCTGCAGCCGCCGCGCCGCCTCCGCGCCCACGATCGAGCCGACGCGCTCGACCTCCGAGAACTCCTGCGAGGTCCAGAGCGGGTTGACGTCGCCGCAGGCGCCCTGGAGGAACAGCACCGGAGCGCCGCCGAGCACCTGCTGGACCGTCCGTACGGCGGCGCCCGGATAGTCGGCGCTGATGTAGTCGTTGTTGCGGTAGAGCACCGTGGCGTGGCAGGCGAAGTTGACGACGGCGGCGACGGCGCCGTCGCGCGGGTCGGGGGAGTCGAACAGCAGCACCTCGAGCGCGTCGCCGATAGGGCCCTCGGGGTCGCGGCGATTCTGGCTTACGGTGTCCACGCTGCCGCGCCCGGCCTTCACCGCGACGGGCCGGCGCCGGCCATGCGCCGCGGCGACCGCGCCGGCGATGAGGCGCGATGTCATGTCGAAGATGCCCTCATCGCGGTCGCGGCGGAGCAGCTCCGGCCCCTGGTGGGTGTGCGTCGCTGTCACCATGATGTTCGCGCCCGGGATGCCGGTGGCCTCTGCGGCCAGCTCGCGCACGCGCGCCGTCATCCGCCGGTCGATGCCGATGAGGTCGCACGCGACGATCGCCGCCTGCGTCGCGCCGTCATCGAGCGCCAGCGCGCGGGCGTGCAGGTCGTCGTGCACGCCGGCCGAGCCGGACGTCTTGCCGCCGTAGCCTTCCAGCCACGTCCCCACAGGCGGCGTGATGACGACTTCGGCGGCGCCAGCGAGCAGCGTCATGCGCGAGAGCATGCCACCTCCGGCGCCATCGCACCATCGCTGCGACGACTGTACCCTTAGCCGCATGCCAGCAACCTTCGTCGCCGGCGTCGACCTCGGCGCGACGAACATGCGCGTCGCCGTCGCCACGCCGGAGGGCGGCATCGAGGCGCGGCGCGCCGTGCCGTTGCCGCGGGGGACGCCGGAGGAGGTGCTGCGCGCCGTCACCCGCACCGTCGACGACCTGGCGCGCGGCGTCTGGGTCGGCGCGTCGGCGGCGGCGATCGGCATGGCGCTGCCGGGCATTGTCGACCCGTCGGGCGGCACCGTCGCCTCCATCGCGAATCTGCCTGGCTGGGACAACGTCCCCGTCGCCAGGCTCGTCGCCGCTGACCGCGACATCCCGGTGGCGATCGAGAACGACGCCAACGCCGCCGCGCTCGGCGAAGGATGGAAGGGAGCCGCGCAGCAGCTCAGCGACTACGTCTTCATCGCCCACGGCACCGGCTTCGGCGCCGGCGTCGTGCTCGACGGCCGGCTGCACCGTGGCTCGCGGTTCCTCGCGGGAGAAGTCGCCTACTTTGCGATGACGCGCGAGCAGCTCCGGTCGCGGGAGTGGAAGCACACGCTCGACGGCGTCGTGGGCGGACTCGCCGCCGAGCACAAAGCGCGCGAGTTGCTCGGGGACCGCGCCAGCGCGGCCGATCTCTTCGCGGCGGCGTTCGCGGGCGACGCCGGCGCTTCCGCATGGCTCGAGGAGGTGCACGACTACATCGCGATGGCGGTTTGCGATATCGTCGCGCTGCTGGACCCAGAGGCGGTCATCTTCGGCGGCGGCGTCGCCATCATGCAGGGAGAGCGCTTCATCGCGCCGATCCGCGACCGGGTGAATGCGCGCATGCTGGCGCCGGCGAGGGTCGTGCTGTCCGAGCTCGGCGCGGACGCGCAGCTCATCGGCGCCATCCGCATCGCCGCGTCTCTGCTGGAGGGCGGCAGGTGATCCGCGCCGCGCTCGTCACGCTCTCGCTCGCGGTCGGGCTCGCTGGCTGCACCGCCGACGCTCCGCCCGGCTCCCCTCCCGACGCCCGCCGCCTGGAAGAGGGCGAGACGCTGGGCGCGATCGAACGGCTGCCGGGCGGGACGCCGGTGCTCAGCGACGTGCGCACCTTCATCAATCTCAACTGCCGCGATGGGCTGATGACGCTGCGCACGAACGCGGAGGTCATTACTGGCCGCATGGAGTGCGGGCAGACGCCGCCGCAGTCGATCGTCGACCAGTTCACGGGCAGGACGATCGCGATCACGTACGCGGAAGGGCGTCTGCGCATCGAGAGCCCGGAGGCGGGCACGCTGGACCTGCCCGTGAAAGACGCCGAGACGGCGACGGCCCCCGAGGAGCAACGTGCCACGCCCTGACCCCGACGAATACTTCATGCGCATCGCCATGACGGTGCGAAGCCGGGCGAACTGCACGGGCCGGCGGGTCGGCGCCATCATCGTGCGGGACCGCCGCATCCTCAGCACCGGTTACAACGGCACGCCCACGGCGATGACGAACTGCGAGGACGGCGGCTGCCACCGCTGCGCAGAGCCGGCATCATACCCCTCCGGCGAAGGCTACGACGTCTGCATCTGCGTGCACGCGGAGCAGAATGCCCTGCTCGCCGCCGCGCGGTTCGGCGTGGCCGTCGAAGGCTGCGCCATCTACACGACGCTCCAGCCGTGCTTTGGCTGCTTGAAGGAGCTGATCCAGGCCAGCGTCACCGAGGTCTGCTACCTGCAGCCCTGGCAGTCGCGCTTCCGCGACCAGTACGACGCGCTGGTGCGGCGCCTCGGCGTCCAGCGCTTCCGCCACATTGAGCTGGACGACCCGGACGCCGCGTGGGCGGCCGGCCGCGCGCTGCCCGCCGAGCGCTCCCTGGGCCACGAAGACCAGCTCGCCGAGTAGCGCATGGCCGGGGGTCGGCGTCAGCGACGAAGGCGTGGACGCCCGCGGCGTCCGCCGGCCGGACGGCCGTACCAGGGGAATGAGTCCTGGCTTGACCGGCCGATAGCCGCCGTCAAGTCCGCGGTGTTACAGTAGGCCCGGCGAAGCTCGTTGCTTCTCGTGCTATGGCGGACCTCTACCTGCTCTCGCTCGCGCTCTCGCTGACGATCGGCGTCGTGTCGACCGTCGCCCTGGTCGCCCTCTCGAAGACTGAGCGCTTCTTCGCCCTCTTCCACGTACGCGGGGTCACGGAGCGCCCACGCTGGGGAGGCGCCGTCTTCCTCATCGCCTTCGCCGCCACGCCCTATCTCGCCTCCGCCCTCTCCGGGGAGGCCAGCGAGATCTTCTCGCCGCGGTCGGGCGAGTTCCTCGGGTTGCTGGCGGCGGTCTCGCTCGTCTTCCTCGTCGGCTTCCTCGACGACGTGCGGCTGACCAGCCCGTACCTGCGAAGCGCCGTCTTCTTCCTCGCGGGGGCCGCCGTCTACGCCGCGGGCTACCGCATCGACGACGTCGGTCTGCCGTGGGGCACGGTGCTGGACTTCGGCTCCTTCGGCGGCTTCTTCGTCACGGTCTTCTGGGTGTACGCGACGATCAACGCCTTCAACTGGCTCGACGGCAAGGATGGCGTCGCCGCCGGGGTCGGCACCTTCGCCTGCGTCACCATGGCCGTGGTGGCGGGGAACTCCGACCATCCCACCGTGGCGCTGCTGCTCGTCGTGATGACGGGCGCCATGCTGGGGTTCCTGCCGTTCAACCTGCCGCCTGCCTCCGTCTACGTCGGCGACTCCGGCGCGTACGTCCTCGGCTTCGTGCTGGGCGCGCTCTCCATCCGTGGCGCGGAGGGGCCGACCGAGCAATGGTTCGTCGCCGTCCCGCTGATCGCGCTCGGCTACCCCATCCTCGACCTGTCGCTCGCCACGGTCCGCCGCATCCTGGCGCAGACGCATCCGATGCGCGGGGACGCGGACCACATTCACCACCGGCTCATTGCCCATGGCGCCGGGCCGCGCGGCCTGCTGGTGATCATCTACTCGTATGCCGCGCTCTTCTCCATCGGCGCCATCCTCGTCCACTACGTCGACGCGACGTGGATGGAGGCCGCCGTCGTCATCACGCTGCTCACCGTCATCGGCGTGACGCTCGCGCGTCTGGGCTACGTGCTGACGCTCTGGAACAGCCGCAGCGTCGTCTGGTTGCGCCAGCGCTTTTTCGCGCCGGAGACGGGCGACATCAGCGAGTAGACCCCTTCGGCCGCGCCCGCACCTTCCGCATCACGCCGCCGGCTGCCAGCATCACGACCGCGCGTGCGGCGATGCCGGCCGCCGTCGCGGCGTCCCGCAGCGCGTTGCCCGAGAGATGCTTGCGGTAGTACCGCCACATGCTCTTGTGCCGCTGGACGATCACCCAGGGGGACGCGCTCTCGCTGATGCCGATGCGATGGTGGATCGAGACGTCCGGGTAGTACATGACACGCATGCCGGCATTGTGGACGCGCTTGCAGAAGTCGACGTCCTCGTTGAACAGGAAGAAGCGGCTGTCCCAGCCGCCCACGGCATCGAACGCCGACCGCCGGAAGAACATGGCGGCGCCGCTCACCCAGTCGACGGCTCGCTCGGACGCATGGTCGAAGTCCGTCAACAGATAGCGGCGTGAGAAGCGGTTGTTCGGGGCGAGGCGCGTGAGCAGGGAGTAGCGGTTGAACAGCGCCGTCGTGTAGCCGGGGAAGGCGCGGCAACTGAGCTGCACGCTCCCGTCCGCATTGAGGATGCGCGGGCCGACGATCCCGACATCCGGATGTGCGGCGAAGTATGCCGCCACCGGCGAGAGCACGTCGGCCTCCACCCACGTATCCGGGTTGAGCTGCAGCACATACTCGCCGGAGGACGCGCAGACACCGTCGTTGATGGCCGCCGAGAGCCCGCCGTTCGTCCCGCGCGAGATGAGCTGCGCCTCCGGGAACTGCCGCTCGATGATCGCGCCGGTGTCGTCCTTCGATGCGTTGTCGACGACGATGATCTCGCGCCGCGGCGTGTGCTGCAGCAGCGACGAGAGGCAGCGCGCGATGTCCGCCGCGGAGTTGTGCGTGACGATGACGACCGAGACCGTCCCGGGCCTCATGACTTCACCACTCGCTCGTAGACCGCACGCGTCTCCTCCGCCGCGCGCGCCCAGCTGAACTCCGAAGCGCGCTTCTGTCCGCGCGCGGCGTAGTCGGCCCGCAGCGAAGCGTCCGTGAGCAGCCGCCGCAGCCCGTCGCGGATTGATTCCACCGACTCCGGATCGCAGAGCAGCGCCGCGTCGCCCGCCACCTCGGCCGTCGCGGAGACGGCGGACGTGAGGACCGGGACGCCGCAGGCCATCGCTTCCAGCACGGGTATGCCGAAGCCCTCGTAGAGGGACGGGAAGGCGAACGCTGTCGCGCCCGAGTAGAGGGCCGGCAAATCGTCGTCGGGCACGTAGCCCAGGTACTTCACGCGCGGCAGCAGCCGCAGCTCCCGCACGAGCGCGCCCTCTTCGGCGTACTTCCACGCGGGCTGGCCTGCGACGACCAGGTCGTACGCGATGCCCTCGTCCAGGAGCGCGCGGAACGCACGGAAGAGCCGTCCCCGGTTCTTCCCCGGCTCCAGGCTCCCCACCGACAGCACGTACGGCGCTTCGAGCATGTACCGCTGCCGCATGGCGGCGACGGCGTCCTCGCTCGCCCGCACGAAGCGCCCGGCCGCCGCTTCGTATATGACCGAGACCTTTGCGGCATCGACGCCCAGCGTCCGTACGACGTCATCGCGGACCGCCAGGGACGGCACGATGATGGCGTCCGCGACGCGCGCCGACGCCCGCGTCATCGCCTGCATGTAGAGGCGCCGCGCCGCTGTGTAGCGGCCGGGGATGCGAAAGAAGGTGACGTCGTGCACGGTGACGACGCGCTTCGTGCGCATCGGGCGAAGGGGCAGCGTGTGGTGCGTCGAGTGCAGCACGTCGGCGGCCAGCGCGTGGAGCCGCCCGGGCAGGCGCGCCTGCTCCCATGGCACGCGGCCGGTGCGCGAGGTGCGCACGCGCTCGATGCGCCAGTCACGCCGCCCGCGCAGCTCCTCGTCGAGCCAGTCGCCGCGGATGAAGATGGCGTATCCGTCGCCCGAAGGCGGACGCCGGGCGAGCGCGCGCGCCAGCTCGAGCGCGTAGACGCCCGCACCGGCGGGCTTCGGCGGCACCGACGTCGCGTCGATCGCGATTCTCACAGGTCCCGCACCTGCATCGTCCGCCCCATCCGGCCGGCATAGTAGTCGCGGATCCCCAGCAGCATCGCGCGCATCAGCCGCCACCGGCGCCGCAGCGCCAGCGATGCCAGCGACGGCAGGCGCGTGGCGAAGAAGTAGGCCGTGAACGCCGCGACGTCCCACGTCGATGCGGCGTTCTTCCGCACGAGGTACATCCGGTTGCGCGTCGCGTAGTACATCTTGAAGGGCGTCATCCAGCCGCCCCCGCTCGACCCGCTCTCGCGGTGATAGATGACGGCGGACGGCTCATAGCGGATGCGGTATCCGTGAGAGCGGGCGCGCCGCAGCCAGTCCGTCTCCTCGTAGTACATGAAGAAGCGCTCGTCCAGCATCCCTGCGGCGTCGAATGCCGCGAGCGGCACGAGCGCGCAGCAGAAGCTCGCCGTCTCCAGGCCATCGCGGCGGCGGTTCGTCGCCGGGCCGTCCGGCTTGCCGTGGTAGGTGTGCCGGAACAGCCCCAGCCGCCAGTCGAAGCCGCCCGCGTGGGTGCTGATCAGCCGCGGGTCGTCGCGGAAGAGGACCTTCGGCACGACGATGGTCCGTTCGTCGGCGGCGTCGACCAGCCGGTCCAGGAAGTCCGGCGTCAGCGACACGTCGTTGTTGAGGAACAGCACGTAGTCGTCGCCGTGCCTCCGGCAGAGGCCGACGCCGATGTTGCATCCGGCCGCGAAGCCCACGTTGTCGCCGCAGCGCACGACATCGGCGTCCGGGAACGCGCGCTCGATGACGCCGGCCGAACCGTCGTCCGACCCTGAATCGACCACGCGGAGTGACCAGTGCCCGTATTCGACGCCCCGCAGCGTCTCGCAGAACTCGTCGATGAAGGCGGCGCTGTTGTAGTTGACGACGACGATGCCGACGGCCGGGCGCTCGCTCATGCGGTCGCCGCCGCAGCGCGCTGCCGCATGTAGTCGGCCAGCGCCTCGCGCCACGGGCGCAGCGTCACCCCGAGCGCGGCCGCGCGGGTGTTCGCAAGCACGGAGTACGGCGGCTTCGCGGGGCCGCTGTACCCGTTCGCCCGCAGCTCCGCCGTCGTCACGCGCCGCACCGGCACGTCGCGGCCGGCGAGGCGTAGCACCTCCGTCGCCCACTCCCAGCGCGACGCCTCGCCCTCGTTCGCCAGGTGGTAGACGCCGGCGGGCGCCCGCTTCTCGATGAGCGCGGCGATGGCCGACGCGAGGTCGTCCGTGTACGTTGGGGCCGCGGTCTCGTCCGCCACGAAGCTCAACGCGCGGCCGGACCCGGCGGCCGCCAGCACCTTCTCGGCGAAGTTCAGGTGCCCCGCTCCGTACAGCCACGATGTCCGCACCACCAGCAGGTCGTCGAGCGCCGCGCGCGCCAGCTCCTCGCCGCGGAGCTTCGAGCGCCCGTAGGCGTTGAGCGGCGCCGTCGCGTCGTCCTCCGTGTATGGCGTGCGCTTTGCCCCGTCGTACACCTCGTTCGTGCTGACGGCGATCATGCGGGCGCCGGCCGCCGCGCACGCTCTCGCGACGCGCTCCGTCCCGCGGGCGTTCACGGCGTCCGCGGCGTCCGGCTCGCGCTCGCAGCGATTCGTATCCGTCAGCGCGGCCGCGTGAATGATGATGTCTGGACGCGCGCGCTCGAACGCCGCCCGCACGGACGCCTCGTCGGCCACGTCCAGCTCGTCGTGCCCCGGCGCCGCGACGGCATGCGCCGCCAGCGCCCGCGCCAGGCTGCGCCCGAGCTGTCCCCTGCCGCCGGTGATGAGGATCCGCATCGGCGCCAGTCTATCGCCCGCGGAGACCGCCTGTGCGCACCGGTCTCTTGCCGCCTGCTGGCAGCAGGCCTATTGCGCCGGCAGCACTGGCTGGCAGACTCCATGATGGAGGGCGAGCGGATGAAGGCGGAACTCGCCGAGCTGTACCGGCACAACACCTGGGCGAACGTCATCCTCGTGGACTTCTGCGCCGCGCTTCCGTCGGAGCATGCTGAGGCGCGGACCGCGGGCACGTACGGCCCGCCGCGCGACACGCTCTGGCACATCGCCGCGAACGAGTGCGGGTACCTCTCGATGTGGGGCGAGCAAATCGGCCCGCCGCCCGGCGCGGAGACATCGTTTCCCGGATGGGATGCGCTGCGCGAGCGCTTCGCCGCGGCAGGCGATGCGTTCGTGCGCATCGCGTCGCGCCTTCAGCCCGACGACGTCCTTCGCGGCGAGTTCCAGGGCCGGCCGTACGAGATGCCGGCCGTCGTGCCGCTGATGCAGGCCATCAACCACGGCACGGAGCACCGCGCGCACGTCGTGACGACGCTCTCCGCCCGCGGCGTCGAAACGCCCACGCTGGATGCATGGACGTACTGGCAACAGGCGGCAGCCGGCGGGCCGTAGGCGTCAGACCCAGAGGAGTGCTAGCGATCCGCCGCGGTGATATCTCGCATGGCCAGTCCGGCGCTCACCGCCGGTCGGGCAGCCCAACGACCAACCACCAACGACCCAGCGACCAGCTACCCAGCGTACCCGCGCGCCTTCGCCAGCCGATCGCCGTACATGCGCTCGTAGTACGCGCGGAACTCGCCTGACTTGATGCGCTGCCACCACTCGCGGTTGTCGGCGTACCAGCGCACGGTCGCTTCCATCGCGGCGTCGTAGCCGTAGCGTGGCTCCCAGCCCAGCGCCTTCAGCTTCGTCCAGTCGAGGTAGTAGCACTCGTCGTGGCCGGCGCGGTCTTCGACGAACTGGATCAGCGAGTAGGGCTTGTCGAGCAGGTCGAGCACGGTGCGCGCCACCTCGATGTTCGTGCGGTGGTTGTCGGCCTGGATGTTGTAGGCCTCACCCTTCTCGCCCCGCTCCAGCAGCAGCAGCAGTGCGCGCACGTTGTCCTCGACGAATAGCCGGTCGCGCATCTGGAGGCCCTCGCCGTATACGGGCAGCGGCTTGTCCTCGAGCGCGTTCGTCACGAACAGCGGGATCGCCTTTTCGGGGTACTGGTACGGGCCGATGTTGTTGGCTGGCCGGGCCACCACCACCTGCAGCCCATACGTCTCGGCGAAGGCGTGGCACATCATGTCGCCGGCGGCCTTGCTCACGGCATAGGGGCTGCGCGGGCGGAACTGGTCGTCCTCGCGGCGCGGGTTCTCTTTCGTCGCCGGGCCGTACACCTCGTCGGTGGAGATGTGGAGGACGCGCTCGACGCCGAGGTCGCGCGCCGCGACGAGCACGTTGTAGGCGCCGCGGAGGTTCGTCTCCATGAAGCCGGCAGCGTCTTCGATTGAGCGGTCGACGTGCGACTCCGCCGCGAAGTTCACGACGGCGTCGCAGCCACGCATCGCCGCCGTCACGGCGGCGGCGTCGGCGACGTTGCCGCGCACGAAGGTGTAGCGCGGGTCGTCCGAGACATCACGCAGGTTGTCGAGGTTGCCCGCGTAGGTGAGCGCGTCGAAATTCACTACCTCCACGCCGGGGCGCTCCCGCATGACGTAGCGGATGAAGTTGCTGCCGATGAACCCGGCGCCGCCCGCGACGAGGAGGCGCCGCATCAGGGCACCCGCACGCGGCTGTGGTCGCCGAGGATGAGCTGGTACCCGCGCGGCTTCCGGTCATCGCCGGCGAGCTGCACGTCCCGGCCGATGAGGCTGTGCTCGATGCGGTGCCCGAGGTGCCGGATCGTCGTGTTCTCCAGCACCACGCTGGACGCGATCTCGCTCTCGACGATGTGGCAGTCGTGGTCGATCGAGGTGAACGGCCCGACGTACGAGTTCTCGACCACGGTGCGCTCGCCGATGATGGCCGGCCCGCTGATCACGCTGTTGACGATCTTGCAGCCCGGCTGCAGCACGACGCGCCCGTGCAGCGCCGAACGGTCGTCGACGTCGCCGCCGCTGACGTCGTGCTTCAGCATCTCCAGCACGATGCGGTTCGCCGCCAGCAGGTCATCGTGCTTGCCGGTGTCGATCCACTCGCCGTCCACGACCTCGGCGCGGACGGGGTAGCGGTGGTCCAGCAGCCACTGGATCGCGTCCGTGATCTCCAGCTCGCCGCGCGCGGACGGGCGGATGTTGTCGATCGCGTCGAACACGCGGCTGGTGAACATGTAGATGCCGATGACGGCCAGGTTGGACGGCGGCACCTGCGGCTTCTCGACGACGCGCACGAGCCGCTCGCCGTCGAACTCCGCCACGCCGAGGGACGTCGGGTCGGCGACCTCCTTCAGGAGCAGGCAGGCGTCGTCGTCCGAGGCGCGGAAGGCCTCGGCGTAGGGGACGATGCCCCTGGTGACGAAGTTGTCGCCGAGGAACGTGATGAAGGGCGCACCGCCGAGGGCATCGCGCGTCATGCCGATGGCCTGGGCGATGCCGCCGGGCTGGATCTGCACGACATAATCGACGCGCGCGCCGAACCGCGAGCCGTCGCCGACGGCCTGCCGGATCTGGTCGCCGGTCTCTGGCGAGATCGTGATGACGATGTCCTCGACGCCCGCCTGCACGAGTTCCTCGATGGCGTAGAACAGGATCGGCTTGTTGGCGATGGGCACCATCTGCTTCGCCCCGGTGTAGGTGAGGGGGCGGAGCCGTGTCGCCCGGCCGCCGCTGAGGATGACGCCCTTGAGAGCAGCCTTCATCGACACGAGTCTACCATCATGCCCCTCCCCTCCTGGCGGCGTGTGGCCGCCCTGTCTAGTTTCGGTCGCCGGGACGGTCCCCCTACCCTCATTTCCTCCGCACTGGCACCATGGCCACGGCATCGCGCCGATTCGTACGCTCCAGCGACCAGCGACCATACGGCATGGACCTCACCAACAAGACCGCCATCGTCACCGGATCAGCCGTGGGAGTTGGGCGCCAGGTGGCGCTCGACCTCGCGCGGCGCGGCTGCAACGTCGTCATCAACTACTCGCGGTCGGAGGACGACGCGAAGGAGGCGGTGCGCCTCGTCGAGGAGGCCGGCGCGCAGGCGCTGCTGGTCCGGGCGGACGTCTCCGACGACGCGCAGGTGCAGTCGATGGTGCGCCAGTGCGTCGGCCGCTTCGGCGGCCTGCATGTGCTGGTGAACAACGCCGCCACGACGCACTTCGTCAACTTCGCCGACCTCGACGGCATGAAGAGCGAGATGTGGGACGACATCTTCGCGGTCAACGTCAAGGGCGCCTTCTTCTGCGCCCGCGCCGCGTCGAAGGCGATCCGGGGGAGCGGCGGCGGCGCCATCGTCAACGTCGCGTCGGTCGCCGGCCAGCGCGCCATCGGCAGCTCCATTGCCTATGCGGCCTCGAAGGCGGCGCTGATCAACATGACCGTCGGGCTGGCGCGCGTGCTCGGGCCGGAGATCCGCGTCAACGCCGTCGCGCCCGGCTTCATCGAGACGCGCTGGCTCCGCAACGGCCTCGGCGAGCGCGTCTACGAGCTGGCGAAGGAGGCCGAGACGAAGCGCGCGCCGCTCAAGGCCGTCGCGACACCGGAGACGGTCTCGCAGGTGATCCTCGCGCTCATCGAATCGGCCGACATGGTCACGGGCCAGTGCATCACGGTCGACGGCGGCGTCGGCATCGCGTGAGGGCGTGGCGCCCGGCGGCATGCGTGTCAGCCGCGGGGCGCGTGTTAGCGCAGGCGCTCGCCCGCCGCGCGGGCAAGCGGGTTGACGCCGCGCGCCCCTGTCCGGCGCTCCTCCTCGCGCTCGGCCTTCGCCATCTCGAGGTCGCCGCGCGCGCTGGCGAAGAGGTCCTTGGCCGAGGCGCCGTCCTCCGGGAAGCAGACGATCGCGACCGACGCCTTAAGCGGCTCCGGCGCGCCGTCCTCGCCGAACACGCTCACCTGCGAGAGCGACGCCAGCAGCCGCGTCGTCACGGAGACGGCGGCGGCGCGGTTCGTCTCCGGCAGCAGCACGGCGAACTCATCCGGCCCGATGCGCGCCACCACCTCGGGGGGCGATACCGCCTCGGCGAGGCTCACCGCGGCGCTCCGCAGCAGGCGGTCGCCCATCGACTGGCCGTAGTTCGTGTTGAACGCGCCGAAGTCGTCGAGGTCCAGCACGACCAGCGACAGCGTCTTCGCGTAGCGCCCGCAGCGCATCAGCTCCGTCTCGATGGCCTCCGTCATGTAGCGGCGGTTGTAGACCCACGTCACCGGGTCGATGTCGTTGAAGCGCGCCGTGTCCTCCTGCGTCGCCAGGTCGCGGACCGACAGCGTGAAGTGCCCGACAAGCAGCTCGACGATCTCCGCGTCGATGTGCGGATGGTCGAACCCGAAGATGACGACGCCGTACGGCTCGCCTTCGACGAGCATGGGCACGAACGCCACCTTCTTGATGCCGAGCTGCTCCTCGGCCTGGTCGACGGTCTCACGCGGCAGCACGCCGTCCCAGAACTCCGCCATGGAGTCGCGCAGCACCACCTCGCCCGTATCGATGACGGCGCGCCGGAAGTGGCTGACGGGCAGCTCGAACTCCAGCACCGTCAGGTCCTCCTGGAACGCGTCCATGGCCCGTTCCAGCAGCGGTTCGACGATGCCCTCGAGCGCGTTCGCCGTCAGCACCTCCCGCTTCTTGTCGAGCATGAGCGGGTAGACGAACACGGACTCCGTGACGCGCGGCGCCTTCTCGAGGAACGCGCCCACCATCTCGCCCCGGCTGCCCGCGCTGTGCAGGAAGAGCGACAGGATCACGAGGTCGAACAGGCGCCCCTCGCGTCCCTCAGGCCGCGCCTGGTCGATGGACTCGATGGCGACGAGCCCCTCCGGTTCGCGCCGCACCTCTCGCTTGACTGGCAACCAGCGCAACCCTATTCCTCCGCGATCTTGACGACCAGCGTCGTTTCGTTGTGCACCTGGACCTCCGCGTCGCGGGCCATTGCGTGTGACACGGCTCGCTGCAGTGACTCCGGCGTCAGGTCGCCCAGCGTCTCCACGGAGACGATCGCCGCGCCATTCGCGTAGCTCAGCAGCGACATGTCCTGCACGCCGTCGATGCCGAGCAGCGCGCGGTGCAACGGCACCAGGTCAACGTTCCGCCGCTTGTCCTCGATCGTGATGCGGTAGGTCTTGGGCAGCAGGTCGAACCCGCTGCGCTGCGGCTGTTCATCGGACGCATCGCTCC
>DATMAH010000185.1:0-3471 GCA_035583735.1 Dehalococcoidia bacterium | reverse complement strand
CCGCGGCCGACGCGCTGTGGTCCGCCAGCGGCGTCGCCTACGTCGCCTTCTTCGGCAGCTTCCTCGTGCTCCTCCGCGAGCAGCCCGAGGGGCGCTGGTGGATGTACCTCGCGGTCCTCTCGACGTTCGCCGTCGATACGGCCGCCTACTTCACCGGGCGCGCGATCGGCCGCCGTCCGCTCGCGCCTCGTATCAGCCCGAAGAAGACGGTCGAGGGCTTCCTCGGCGGCTGGGCTTTCGGCGCGGTCACCGTCTTCGTCTTGAGCCTCGTGCTCGAGGATCTTCCGCTCGACGTCGGCGAGGCGGCGGTCCTCGGCCTCCTCCTCCCGCTCGCCGCCACTGCCGGCGACCTCCTCGAATCCGGCATGAAACGCCTCATGCAGATCAAAGACGCCAGCGAACTCATCCCTGGCCACGGCGGCATCCTCGACCGCCTTGATTCCATCTTCCTGACCGTCCCCCTCGTCTTCCTCTTCTCAGAGTTCGTCGTGTAGGGGCCGTCCGCTGTCAGCTGCCGGCTGTCAGCCAACAGATGTCAGCTCTGAAGTCAGCCTCTCATCGGCCTCGTCCGTTCCCTGGTCAGCCCTCGTCTGCCTCGTCCCTCGCCCCTCGTCTTCGACAGTCATCCTTCATCGGTCATCCGTCATCCTCATCCCTCCGCTCTCCGGCCGCCGAAGACCACCCCACCGCCCCCGCGCGCCATCCGCCCTCCGCATACGCCAACCGCCCTGAAACACTCCCATGCCGCACTGTGTGCTACCGTGACTCCATGACAGTGTCCCCCCGGCGAGTTGCCATTCTCGGCTCCACCGGGTCGATCGGCCGGCAGGCGCTCGACGTCGTCCGCAGCCTTCCGCAGCATCTCCGCATCATCGCGCTCGCCGGCGGCGCCAACCACACCCTCCTCGAGGATCAGGCACGCGAGTTCAAACCGGACCTCGTCTGCTGCACGGCACCCGACCGCCACATGGACATCAAGGCCGCAGCCGGGCCGCGGGCGCACTGGGCCTCCATGGAGGAGATCGCCGCGCATCCCGCCGTGGACATCGTCCTCGTCGCCACGTCCGGCGCCGCCGGCCTCGCGCCGACGCTCGCCGCGCTCAGCGCCGGCAAGGTGGTCGCGCTCGCGAACAAGGAAGTCCTCGTCATGGCCGGCCACATCATCACGGCGGAGGCCGCGCGCGCAGGCGCCGAGATCCGACCCGTCGACAGCGAACACAGCGCCATCTGGCAGTGCCTCTGGGGCGAAGATCTCTCCACCATCGAGCGCATCATCCTCACGGCGTCCGGCGGCGCGTTCCGCGATCTCGATGCGCGCGACCTCGCCGCCGTCACTCCGAATGACGCGCTCAAGCACCCGACGTGGGATATGGGCCGCAAGGTGACCATCGACTCCGCCACCCTGATGAATAAGGGCTTCGAGGCGATCGAGGCGCGCTGGCTCTTTGACGTCCCGATGGACCGCATCGAAGTGCTCATGCACCGCCAGAGCATCGTCCACTCGCTCGTCGAGTTCAGAGACGGGAGCGTGAAGGCACAGCTCGGTGAGCCCGACATGCGCCTCCCGATCCGTTGCGCGCTCACCTACCCGGACCGCCCCGCCGGCGCCAGCGCGCCGCGCCTGAACCTCGCGCGCACGCAAGCGCTCACCTTCTCCGAGCCCGATATGGCCCGCTACCCCTGCCTCCGCCTCGCGCTCGATGCCGGAACGAAGGGCGGCACCTGGCCCGCCGTCCTCGCCGCCGCCGACGAGGTCGCCGTCGAGCAGTTCGCCCTCGGCGCGATCAGGTTCACCGACATCGCGAAGGTGGTGGATTCGGCACTATCGGCCCACGACGGCTCGGCCGATCCTTCGCTCGACGAGGTGCTCGCCGCCGACGGCTGGGCCCGCGACTACGCCCTCGCCCGCTGCCAGCGAGCGGCTCCCGCGAGGGCACGATGACTGGAATGACGACAGGCTGACGTGGACGTTCTCTTCGAGTCGCTGATCCCCTTCTTCATCATCCTGCTCACCCTCATGGTCGTGCATGAGGCAGCGCACTACTGCACCGCCAAGCTCTTCGGCGTCACCGTGCTGGAGGCCGGCATCGGCCTGCCGCCGAAGGTATGGGGCGTCATGTGGCGCGGCACTGAATACAGCATCAACGCCATCCCGTTCGGCGCCTTCGTCCGCATGCTGGGCGAAGAGGACCCAACCGCGCCCACCAGCCTCGCCGCGCAGCCGAAGTGGAAGCGCATCATCATCATCGGCTCGGGCGCCTTCGCGAACCTCGTGCTCGCTATCGTCTTGTTCACCATCAGCCTCATGGTGCCGCACGAAGTCGCGGCCGGCGGCGCCGCCATCGCCGACGTCGCCCCGCAGAGCCCCGCACAGGCCGCCGACCTGCGCGCCGGAGACGAGATCGTCGAGGTCAACGGGCGCGACGTAAAGAACGTCGGCGAGGCGAGCTACCTGATCCGCCTCCACCAGGGCTCGACGATCGATATCACCATCGAGCGCACAGACCCGCAATCCGGTAGCAAGATCGTCGAGACGAAGCGGGTGTACTCGCGCTGGGACCCACCCGCCATCGAGGACGAATGCGGCGTGCCCGAGCAACAGGGCCCGACCGGGATCCGGCTGCAGTCGACCTCCGCGCAGCCCGTCTCGCTCACGCAGGAAGAGCGGCAGGACCTCTTCGACGCCAACAAGAAGGCGTTCAGCCAGTACCGTGAGGAGATCGACCCGGGTGCGCCGGAGTGGTGCTTCGGCGGCGCCGAGTTCGGCTTTTCGCCGCTCACCGCCGCCCAGTGCGACGCGCTGGGTGAGGAGCAGCGCGCCGAGGCGATCGCCCTCCGCGACGAACTGTTCCCCAACTCGCGCTTCCCGTGCTTCGAGTGGCGGCCCGGCACGTTCTACGAGACGATCACTGACACGGAGAGCAGCGGCCCCATCCAGGCGATGCGCGACGGCACGCGCCTGGCCTTCGAATCCCTCATCCTCATGCGTAATCAGGTCTGGATCCTGTTGCGCGGCTTTGACTCGATATCGCCGATCACCGGTCCGGTCGGCATCGCCCAGGCGACCGGCGAAGTGGTCGACGTGGCCGGATGGGAGGCGCTGATCGCCTTCGCCGCCTCGATCAGCATGAGCCTCGCCGTCCTCAACTTCCTGCCGCTCCCCATGGTCGATGGCGGCCGCCTCTTCTTCATCTTCATCGAGTTCGTCCGCGGCCGCCGCATCGCCCCCGAGAAGGAGGCGCTGGTACACTTGATCGGGTTCGCGACGCTCGTCGCAATCGCCGCGATCATCACCTACTTCGATATCGTCCGCATCGTGAACGGAGACAGCCTGCTGCGATGATCCCTCAGCCCCGGCGCAAGTCGAAGCCCGTATTCGTCGGCGACGTCCAGATCGGCGGCGACGCCCCGATCGCCGTCCAGTCGATGTGCTCCACGCAGACCGACGACGTCGAGGCGACGGTCCACCAG
>DATMAH010000184.1:0-9167 GCA_035583735.1 Dehalococcoidia bacterium | reverse complement strand
AGCAGGAAGTCTCCACCGAGCGCTACATCGACATCCCGGAGGAGGTCCGCGAGGTGTACCGGCTCTGGAGGCCGACGCCGCTCATCCGCGCCCGCCGGCTCGAGAAGGCGCTGGACACACCGGCGCACATCTACTTCAAGTACGAGGGCGCGTCGCCCGTCGGCTCCCACAAGCCGAACACCGCCGTAGCGCAGGCCTACTACAACAAGCAGGAAGGCATCACGCGCCTGACGACGGAGACGGGCGCCGGCCAGTGGGGCACGGCGCTGGCGATGGCCTGCAACTTCTTCGGCATCGAGCTGAAGGTGTACATGGTGAAGGTCTCGTACGAGCAGAAGCCGTACCGCCGCTCGATGATGCAGCTCTACGGCGCGGACGTGGTCGCCAGCCCCAGCACGGACACGGACGCCGGCCGCAACATCCTGCGCGCGACGCCGGACAGCCCCGGCAGCCTCGGGATCGCCATCAGCGAGGCGGTGGAGGACGCCGCCGGCCGGGACGACACGAAGTACTCCCTGGGCAGCGTGCTCAACCACGTGCTCATGCACCAGACGGTGATCGGCCAGGAGGCGCTGCGCCAGATGGAGATGGCCGGCGAGTACCCGGACGTCGTCATCGGCTGCGCGGGCGGCGGCTCAAACTACGCCGGCATCGCCTTCCCGTTCATGCGCGAGAACCTCGCCGGCAACAAGAAGACGCGCTTCATCGCCGTCGAGCCCGAGGCGTGCCCGTCGCTGACGAAGGGCGAGTACCGCTACGACTTCGGCGACACCGCGGGCATGACGCCGCTGGTGAAGATGTACACGCTGGGCCACACCTTCGTGCCGGAGGGCATCCACGCCGGCGGCCTCCGCTATCACGGCATGGCCAACCTGGTCTGCGAGCTGTACGACCAGGGGCTGATGGAGGCGCGGGCGTACCCCCAGACCGGCGTGTTCGAGGCGGCCGTCCAGTTCACGCGCGCGGAGGCGATCGTGCCGGCGCCGGAGAGCGCGCACGCGATCCGCGCCGCCATCGACGAAGCGCTGGCGTGCAAGCAGTCGGGCGAGCGCGAGGTGATCCTGTTCAACCTGAGCGGTCACGGCTACTTCGACATGACGGCGTACGACAACTACCTCGCGGGCAAGCTCCAGGACTTCGCCTACCCGCGCGAGAAGGTGGCGGAGGCGATGAAGAGCGTGCCGGTGGTGGGAGGGATGTCGTGAGCGACCGTAGGCGCATCCTCACGGGCATCCGGCCGACGGGGCCACTGCACCTGGGGCACTACGCCGGAGCGCTGCAGCAATGGCTGGCGCTCCAGGACGAGTACGAATGCTTCTTCCTCATCGCCGACTACCAGGTGTCGGACTACGTCGACGACATCGACCACGTGCGGCGGTCCGTGTGGGAGGTGGCGCTCGACTGGCTGGCCGTGGGGCTGGACCCGGAGCGGAACCATTTCGTCATTGAATCGCAGGTGCCACAGCACGCCGAGCTGACGGCGCTGCTGTCGTGGTACCTGCCGATGGGCCCGCTGCGGAAGAACCCGACGCTGAAGTCGGAGATGGATGTGCTGGAGCAGACGAAGAAGTCCGTCCCCGTCGGCTTCTTCATCTACCCGCTGATGCAGATCGCCAACATCCTGCTGCCCCGGGCGGACCTGGTGCCGGTCGGCGACGACCAGTTGCCGCACATCGAACTGACGCGCGACGTGGCGTCGCGCTTCAACCGCGAGACGGGCGCCGAGGTGTTCCCGCTTCCGAAGGGGCGGGTCGGCGCGGTGCCGCGCCTCGTCGGCCTCGACGGCGACGCGAAGATGAGCAAGTCGCGCGGCAACGCCATCAACCTCAAGGACGACGCCGAGACCGTGAACAAGCGCGTGATGTCGATGTACACGGACCCGACGCGCCTGCGCGCCACGGACCCCGGCCACGTCGAAGGCAACCCCGTCTTCATGTACCACGACGCCTTCAACCCGGACATCGGCGAGGTGAACGACCTGAAGGAGCGGTACACGCAGGGGAAGGTCGGTGACGTGGAGGTGAAGAAGAAGCTGGCCGTCGCCATCAACAACCTGCTCGACCCCATCCGCGAGCGGCGCGCCCACTTCGAGGCGCACCCGGAGCAGGTGCAGGCGGCGCTCGAGAAGGGGTCGAAGGTGGCCTACCAGGTCGCCGAAGAGACGATGCGCGACGTGCGCGCCGCGCTGAAGCTCAACTACTTCGAGCGCGGCATGCCGGCGCTGGAGGGGAACGGCTCGTGACCGCGCCCGCGCATCGTACCGGCTCCGCGTCCACGTACCACCCGTCACTCGACGAGGTGCGCGCGCTGGCGGGCGAGGGCAACGTGGTGCCGGTGTACCGCGACGTGCCGGCGGACCTGGAGACGCCCGTGTCGGCGTACCTGAAGGTGGCGCGCGGCGCGTACTCGTTCCTGCTGGAGTCTGTCGAGGGCGGCGAGCGCCTGGCGCGCTACAGCTTCATCGGCACGGAGCCGTACCGGGTGCTGCGCAGCGAGGCGGAGGGCGGCGACCCGCTGCTCGCCATCGAGGCGGAGCTGCGGCAGTTCCGGCCGGTGCCGGTGCCGGGCCTCCCGCGCTTCCACGGCGGCGCCGTGGGCTACATGGCGTACGAGTGCGCGCGCTACTACGAGAAGCTGCCCGTCCCGGACGCCGACCCGCAGGGCCTCCCCGAGGCCGTCTTCATGTTCGCGGACACGCTGCTGGTCTTCGACCACCTGCAGCACACGATCCGCGTCGTCAGCCACGCGCGGCTGGACGGCGACATCGACACCGCATACGCGGAGGCCACGGCGCGGATCGACGAGATCGTATGGCGGCTGGAGCAGCCGCTCTCGGGCCTGCCCTACAAGCCGCTCCCCGGCAGCGGCGGCGGCGCCGTGACATCGAACACCAGCGAGGCGGAGTTCCACCAGAAGGTGCTGCGGGCGAAGGAGTACATCCGGCGCGGCGACACGTACCAGATCCAGGTGTCGCAGCGCTTCCGCCGCGAGACCGCCGCCCACCCGTTCGAGGTGTACCGCGCGCTGCGGACGGTGAACCCGTCGCCGTACATGTACTACCTGGAGCTGGACGACATGCACGTCGCCGGCGCATCGCCGGAGATGCTCGTCCGCATCGAGGACGGCGTCATCGAGACGCACCCCATCGCCGGCACGCGGCGCCGCGGCCGCGACGAGGCCGACGAGCAACGCATGGCGGAGGAGCTGCAGGGCTCCGAGAAAGAGCGCGCCGAGCACGTCATGCTCGTCGACCTGGCGCGGAACGACCTCGGGCGCGTCTGCGAGGCCGGCTCCGTGCGCGTGACCTCGCTGATGGCCATCGAGCGCTATTCGCACGTCATGCACATGGTGTCGCACGTGGCCGGGCGCCTGCGGCCGGACGTGACGACGTACGACGCGATCCGCGCCTACTTCCCGCACGGCACCGTCACCGGCGCGCCCAAGATCCGCACGATGGAGATCATCGCCGAGTTGGAGGGCGAGCGGCGCGGCGGATACGGCGGCTGCGTCGGCTACTTCGACATGTCCGGCAACTGCGACACGGCGCTTGCCATCCGGACGATCTGGATGAAGGACGGCATCGCCTACGTGCAGGCGGCCGGCGGCGTCGTCTACGACAGCACGCCCGAGGAGGAGTACCTGGAGTCCGGCAACAAGGCGCGGGCGATGCTGCGCGCGATCGAGCTGGCGGAGGAGCGGAACGCCCGTGGCTGACTTGCTCTCCGCCGCCCTCATCGAACGAGGCGAGCGCGCGCTCGTCGCCCACCGGCGCACGCCGCCGCTCGCCGGGCGCTGGACGCTGCCGGCGACCGCCGTCGGCGAGCACGAGACGGCGGAGGAAGCGGTGCGCCGCCATGCGCGCGAGCAGTTCGGCCTGCTGCCCGCGAGCGAGACGTTCGTCGATACGCTGTACGTCGTCGACCCGGCGGACCAGCGCCAGTACGTCGCCAACATCTTCCGCACCGCCCTCGAGGGCCCGATCCGCTTCAACGCCGAAGGCGACTACGACGACGCGCGCTGGCTCGGCCCGGCGGAGATCGAGCAGCTCGACACGATGCCGCCGGACCTGCGACTGCAGCTGGTCAAGCTGCTCACCGACCCGGAGTCGGCGCAGCCGATGGACTGGGAGCGCTTCGCCGATGACGTGAGCGCGCAGCAGGCGGTCCCGCTGGCGGAGCAGCAGGCCGCCGAGCCCGCCGAGCCGACACCGCCGCCCGACAACAAGGCAGCCTGGGACGCGATCGCGAAGGCTTACCAGGAGGAACGCTTCGGCGACCGCTTCGGCGAGCGGCTGATGTGGTCGTGGCGGGCGTCCGAGGACGACCTGCACGTGCTCGACGACGTGCGCGGCATGCGGGCGCTCGTGCTGGGCTGCGGCGGCGGTCAGGACGTGGTGGCGCTGGTGAAGCTCGGCGCCGTCGCCACGGGCGTCGACATCTCGCCCGCGCAGCTCGCGTATGCGCGCAAGTACGCCGCGGCGCGCGGCGCCGAGAACGCCTCGTTCGTGGAAGGCGACGTCCAGGACCTCTCGCGCTTCGACGATGAGAGCTTCGACCTCGCGATCTCGATCCACGCGCTCGGCCACGTGGAGAACGTCGCAGCGGTGATGGCGGAGGCGGCGCGCGTCCTCAAGCCGGGCGGTGTGCTCGCCGTCGCCGTCCAGCATCCGTTCGACGCGTGCGTCGATGGTCCGCCGTACCGGGTCACGACGCCGTACTGGACGCGCGAGCGCGACTGGACGTGGGAGTTCAAGGACGGCTCAGCGGGTTCGTTCCGCGCGTACCGGCGCACGGTCGGCGAGTGGTTCGAGCTGCTGACGAACGCCGGGTTCGCCGTCGAGCGGGTCGTCGAGCCGCAGGAGGGGGACATCCCGAAGGCGCCGGACGATGACCATGACGACAACCGGCTGCGGCTGATGCCGTACACGCTGATCATCAAGGCGAGGAAGCGATGAGCGTCCTGCTGATCGACAACTACGACAGCTTCACCTACAACCTCTACCAGTACCTGGGCGAGCTCGGCGCGGCCGTGGAGGTGATGCGCAACGACGCCATCACGCTCGAGGACATCGAGCAGATGGCGCCGGAGCACATCATCATCTCGCCCGGCCCGGGGAACCCGGATGAAGCGGGCATCAGCAAAGACGTCATCCGCCGCTTCGCCGGCACGGTCCCGGTCCTGGGCGTCTGCCTCGGGCACCAGTGCATCGGCGAGGTGTTCGGCGGCATCGTCGAGGGCGCCGGCGAGATCCTGCACGGCAAGGTGTCGACGATCGAGCATGACGGCCGCGGCGTCTTCGCCGGCATCCCCTCACCGCTGCGGGCGACGCGCTATCACTCGCTCGCCATCCGCGAAGACTCGGTGCCAGACGCGCTGGAGGTCACGGCGCGGTCGGAGTCGGGCATCATCATGGGCGTGCGGCACCGGGAGCTGCCCGTCGAGGGGGTGCAGTTCCACCCGGAGTCCATCCTCACGCCGGACGGCCACCAGATGCTGCGCAACTTCCTGGCGATGACGGCGTGATACTGTTCTCGATCGGAGCGACGACATGAGCCACATCACCGAGGCGATCGCCAGGCTCGTCGAGCGGCGGGACATCTCCGAGGACGAGGCTGCCGCCTGCATGGAGGAGCTGATGACGGGCGCTGCGACGCCCGCGCAGTTCGCGGCCTTCGTCACGTCGCTGCGCATGAAGGGCGAGACAGTCGACGAGATCGCCGGCATGGCGCGCGTCATGCGCGACAAGAGCAACCGCGTCGAGATCGGCGGGCCGCTGCTGGATACGTGCGGCACCGGCGGCGACGGCAGCGGGTCCTTCAACGTCAGCACCTGCGCGGCGTTCGTCGCGGCGGGGGCCGGCGCGCGCGTCGCGAAGCACGGCAACCGGGCGATGACGTCGGCCTGCGGCAGCGCCGACGTGCTCGAGGCGCTCGGCGCGAAGATCGACCTCACGCCGGAGCAGGTGCGGGCGTGCATCGAGCAGTCCGGCGTCGGCTTCATGTTCGCCCAGTCGTTCCATCCGGCCATGAAGCATGTGGCGGCCTCGCGGCGCGAGATCGCCATCCGCACCGTCTTCAACCTGCTCGGCCCGCTGACCAACCCGGCGGGCGCGACGTGCCAGGTGATCGGCGTCGCGCGCGCAGACCTCGTCGAGACCATCGCGCGCGCGCTGATGCGGCTCGGCGCGACGCGCGCGCTCGTCGTCCACGGCGACGACGGCTACGACGAGGTGAGCATCACCGCGCCCAGCACGATCGCGTCGATCGAGGATGGCGCGCTGCGGACGTACCGCTTCGCCCCCGAGGACGCGGGGCTGCAGCGCCACGACATCGCCCACCTGCGCGGGGGCACGCCGGAGCAGAACGCCGCCGAGCTGCGGCTTGTGCTCGACGGCGTACCGGGCGCGCTACGCGACTTCACGCTCGTCAACGCGGGCGCGGCGCTGGTGGCGTGGGGCGCGGCGGCCGACATCCGGGAGGGCGCGGCGCTGGCGGCGAAGAGCATCGACTCCGGGGCGGCGCGCGAGCGGCTGGACGCCTTCATCGCGGCGACGAACTCCGTATGAAGCAGGCGATATGACGGACATCATCGACCAGATCGTCGCGGACAAGCGCATCGAGGTGGAGGCGCGCAAGCAGCAGGAGCCGCTCGACGCGCTGAAGCGCCGCCAGGACCGCATCGCCACGCCGCAGTGGAGCCTCGTGCGCTCCATCCTGGAGGGCCCGCGCGGGCCCAGCACGGGCGGCCGCCGCATCCAGCTCATCGCCGAGATCAAGAAGGCGACACCATCGAAGGGGCGCCTCGTCGCGACGCTCGAGCACCGCGCGCTCGCCCGCACGTACACGATCGGTGGCGCCGCCGGCATCTCCGTGCTCACGGAGTCGAAGTACTTCCAGGGCTCGATCGAGTTCCTGTCCGACTGCCGCACCGGCATCGACGGCTACTATCCGGGCGGCCGGCCCGCCATGCTGCGCAAGGACTTCATCTTCGACCCCTACCAGGTGCACGAGTCGCGCGCGTACGGCGCCGACGCCATCCTCCTCATCGTCTCCATCCTCACGCAGGACGAGCTGCGTTCGCTGATCGAGCTGGCGCACGCGCTCGAGATGGAGTGCCTGGTGGAAGTGGCGAGCGAGGGGGAGGTGGCGCGGGCGCTGGAGGTGGAGGCGGACGCCATCGGCATCAACAACCGCGACCTGCGCACATTCCAGGTGGACCTGGCGGTGACGGAGCGGCTGCGGCCGCTGATCCCGGACGACCGCGTCGTCGTCGCGCTGAGCGGCGTGCACGAGCGCGCCGACGCCGAGCGAATGGCGCGCGCCGGCTGTCACGCCGTCCTGGTCGGCGAGTCGCTGATGACGGCGGACGACGTGCCCGGGAAGATGCGCGAGCTGCTGATATGAGGCCTATGGTCGTCCAGATGCACGGCGAGCCCGGCAGCGGCAAGAGCGCGCTCGCGCGAGCCATCGCGCCGCGGATCGGGGCGGTGGTGCTGGACAAGGACGTCATCAAGTCGGCGCTGCTGCGCGCCGGCATCGAGGCGTCGCTCGCCGGCGGCGCGGCGTACGAGGTGTACTTCGAGATGGCGCGGTCGCTCGTCGAACTGGGACACAGCGTGGTCCTCGACAACCCGGTGTTCTGGCCGCGCGTCGAGGAGCGCTGGCTGGAACTGTCGCGGGCGGCAGGCTGTCGGCCCATCCTCATCGAATGCGTCTGCGGGGACCGCGACGAGCTGCGGCGCCGGCTCACGACGCGCGACGGCATGGCATCGCAGCCGCGCGAGCCGCTCGACCTGCTGCGGCACCCCGGCGCGGCGGCGACGGCGTTCGAGCCGCGGCTCACGCTCGATACCACGCGGCCGCTCGACTCGATCGCGGAGCAGGCGATGGCGTACATCGCCGGACGCTGCGCCGCGGCCACGGGGGCGGCGCCATGAGCGCGCGCGTCAAGATCTGCGGCTGCATGCGCGTCGCCGACGCCGTCGCGGCCGCCGAGGCGGGCGCCGACTTCGTCGGCATCATGTTCGCCCCGTCCAGCTGGCGGCGCGTTTCGACCGAGGAGGCCGCCATCATCGTGCGCGCCATCGGCACGCCGCTGCGCGAGGTGGAGCAGGACGAGCCGCCGCCGCTGCATCCCGGCCGCTTCGACACGCCCGAGGCGTGGTTCGCGCACGGCGCCGAGGCGCTCGGACGCCTGCTGGCCCGCAAGCGGCCGCTGACCGTCGGCGTCTTCGCGGACCAGCCGGTCGACGAGGTGAACGCCATCGCCGAGGAGACGGGCATCGACCTGGTGCAGCTCAGCGGCAGCGAACCGTGGAGCGACTGCACGATGCTCACGCGCCAGGCGGTCAAGGCCGTGCGCCCACACCCCGGCATGACGGCCGAAGACGTCATCGCGAGCGCCGAGCCGGGAGCGGCGCTGGCCCTCATGCTCGACCCGAGCGGCGGCACGGGCATCACCGGCGACTGGTCGCTGGCGGCGAAGGTCGCCGAGGCGCTGCCGATCTGGCTGGCAGGCGGGCTCTCGCCCGGCAACGTGCGCGACGCCATCGCGCAAGTGCGGCCGTGGCTGGTGGACGTGTCGAGCGGCGTGGAGACGGACGGGGTGAAGGACGCGGCGAAGATCAGGGCGTTCGCCGAGGCGGCGCGGGGCGGCTGATCAGTCTTCGACCAGCCCCTGCGAGACGAGGAACTGCTTCGCCTCTTCGACGCTGAAGAAGATGCGCGAGCCCAGGCCGTCGAGCGCGTCGACGACGTCGTCGTCGGCCGCGTCGTCGTACGCCTTGTCGACGATGGCGCTACGCTCGACGCGCCCCTCGGACGCGAACCCGCCCTCGATGTAGGGGGCGATCTTGCTCCACTTGACGGCCATGGTCACTCCTCTGCTCTCAGCAAGCCGCGGCGAGTATATCGGCGCCGGCGAGCAGGCGGAACGGCGAGAGTCGCCGCCATCGGACCCGGACGCGCAAGCCGTCCCGGCGTCCTGAATCTTGAGGGCCGTGGCGCGCATCCGATACGATGTGGTGCCGCAGGTCACCGGCGGTAGAGCGCTCCCCGGTAGCTCAATGGTAGAGCAATCGGCTGTTAACCGATGGGTTGTAGGTTCGAGTCCTGCCCGGGGAGCCACGTAAACCCCCCATCTCGCCGCCGAAGCGCCGCTGTCTATCG
>DATMAH010000183.1:0-6924 GCA_035583735.1 Dehalococcoidia bacterium | reverse complement strand
CTACAACACCCACCTGCACAACGGCCGTGAGGCCCGCGCGCTGCGTCTCGCGCAGGTGCGCCGCATCCTCGGCTGGATGGCCGATGACACGGGCCCCGCCGTCTTCGCCGGCGACTTCAACGCCACGCCTGGCAGCGACGTCGTCGCCTGCGTGAGTGAGCGGATGCGCTCCGCCTACGCGGCGGTGCACGGCCGCGAGCCGGACGGCACCGTGCCCGCGCCGCTGAACTCCGAGTGGGGGCAGCCGCCGAAGACCATCGACTACGTCTTCGTGAGCGACGGCACCACCGTCCGCGACGCCCGCATCGTCTTCGACGCCGTCGCGCCCGACGACGCGCGGCTCTCCGCATCGGACCACTACGGCATCGCCGTATCCCTCGAGACGGGCGCAGCGTCGGCGCCGCTGGGCTAGAATGCAGCCATCGAGAACATGCTCGACCTCATCGTGAGCGACCCGAACATCTGCCACGGACAGGCGACGATCGAGGGGACGCGCACCGCGGTGACCATCATCCTGGACTCGTCGGCTGCTGGCGAGACCGCTGAAGGCATCCTCGCCCTCCATCCAACGCTGACTCCGGATGCCATTCGCCGGCGCGGCCGCCTACGCCGCGCTTCTCGCGAGAGAAGAAGTCCAGTACCATAGCCGCTGAACCATATTCAGCAAGCGGACAGGGTGCCCTCATGACATCGACTGCCAGGGGCTACGGCTCTCGCATGCGCTCCAGCGCCCCGCGCAGCAGGCCGCTCCGCTTCATCAACGTCGGCCAGATGCTCGCCCGCGTCTTCATCGGCTACAAGGTCATCAGCGTTCGCGAGAAGCGCAAGGGCAAGGAGTGGGGCGAGGCGCGCCGCGAGCGCCACCACCGCTGGTCGGCGCAGAAGTTCTACGAGACGGCGGTCCGCAACCAGGGCCTGCTGATCAAGACCGGCCAGCTTCTCGGCACGCGCTCCGACGTCCTGCCCGCCGCGTATGTCGAGACCCTCTCGCAGCTTCACGACGAGGTGCCGCCCGAGTCCTTTGAGAACATCCGCAAGGTGATCGAGGACGAGCTGGGCCGGCCGCTGGAGGACGTGTATCGCGAGTTCGAGCCGCGGCCCGTAGCGTCGGCATCGCTCGCGCAGGTGCATCGCGCCGTCCTGCACGACGGCCGCGTCTGCGCCGTGAAGGTGCAGTACCCGGGTATCGAGCGCATCGTCAACATCGACCTCGCCAGCCTCTCGTTCTTCATCGGCGTCCTCAACCGCATCGACCGCTCGATGGACTACCGCTTCATCGCGCAGGAGATGCGGCAGCAGATCCCGCAGGAGCTGGACTTCATCCGCGAAGGCCACAACGCCGAGCGCGTCGCGAAGGATTTCGCCGGCGTTGACGACATCCTGGTGCCGGAGATCTACTGGGACTACACGACGCGCCGCGTCCTCACCATGGAATTCATGGACGGCGTGAAGGCGACGGACGTCGCGGCGCTCGAGCGCATCGGCGTCGACTCGTCGGATGTCGCGAAGATCCTCGTGTTCGCCTTCGCCGAGATGATCGTGCGTCACGGCTTCTTCCATGCCGACCCGCATCCCGGCAACCTGCTCGTCCAGCCCGGGCCGAAACTCGTGCTGCTGGACTTCGGGCAGGCGAAGGACCTCGGCCCCGCGTTCCAGGACGTGCTGATCCGGTTCACGCGCGCCATGCTCGGCGGCGACCAGGCGGCGATGGGGGTCGCATTCCGCGACCTGGGCTTCCGCACGAAGAAGGACGACGCCGAAGGTTACGAGCGCCTCGGCGATGCGTACGTCGGTCGCGTCGCGCGGCAGATGCAGGAGACCAGCGCCGGCTGGGCCGAGGGCGACGTATTCGAAGAGTCCTACGAGGAGGTCGTGTCCGTCCTGCGCAAGAACCCGCTGACGGCCGTGCCGTCGGAGCTGCTGCTGGTCGGCCGCGTGTTCGGCCTCCTCAACGGCCTCAGCAAGACGCTCAACGCGAAGACGAACATGCTCGTCGCGTTCTCACAGCTCGCCGGCGAGATCGAGGCCGAGCGCGCGGCGGGCGCCGGCGTCAACGGCGCCGCGGCCGCCGCCACGCGGCGCCTGCTGGAGGCGTAACGCCGCCGCCAACGAGCTGACGCATCCTGTCAGGTGTCCTTCGCCCGGCTGCTACCATGCCGCGCATGGCCGATGGCAAGCCCTTCCACGCGCTCCACATCTCGCCGTACTGGCGCGGCGTGCACGACGACATCGTCCGCATCGTCAGCCTGGTCCCCGAAGACAGGATGAACTGGACGCCGAAGGAGGACCTCTGGAACTTCCGCGGCATCCTCATCCACATCGCCGACGCGCGTGACCGCTGGCTCTCGGACGGCCCCGGAGGCGTCGGCGATGGCGAAGGCTAGCCCAACATCTGGACCACCGCGCGCACGACCGGCGACCTCGTGCGCGAGCTCGAGCGATCGTTCGCGCGCGTGGAGCGCTTCCTCCGTAACCCCGCGCAGCTCCAAGCGACGTACGAGGAGACGTGGGAGGGCGAGACGCGGACGTACACCGGCCACTGGATCGCGTTTCACCTGCTGGAGCACGACATCCACCATCGCACGGAGCTCATGCAGCGCCTCGCGCTCCTCGATATCGAGCACGGCATCGGCCTCTAGCCAGCGCCGGCTGGTACCCACTGAGCACAGATGCGGCGCGGGCCGCCGCCGAACGGCTCATAGCAGCGACGGGCTACACGTTGAACAGGATGTTCATCACGTCGCCGTCCTGCACCACGTAGGTCTTCCCCTCTTGCCGCACCTGGCCGCGCTTCTTTGCCTCCGCCATCGTCTTCGCGTCGAGCAGCTCGTCCCAGCGCACCACCTCCGCGCGGATGAAGCCGCGCTCGAGGTCCGTGTGGATCTTGCCGGCGGCCTCGGGCGCGGTGGCGCCGCGGCGCACGTTCCACGCGCGGCACTCGTCCGGGCCCACCGTGAAGAACGAGATCAGCCCCGTCAGCTCGTACGACATGCGGATCATCCGGTCGAGCCCCGGCTCCGTGATGCCGAGCTCCGCGCGGAACTCCGCCGCGTCGTCGTCCGGCATCTGCGCCAGCTCCTGCTCGATCTTGCCGGCGATGGCGGCGACGGCCGTGCGCGGCTTCACGGCGTACGCCGCGTATTCCGCCTCGATCGCGCCGGTCTTCGCCGCGGCGTCGTCGTCGACGTTGAGCACGATCAGCAGCGGCTTGTCGGTGAGGAACTGGTAGTTCACCAGCAGCTTCTGCTCCTCCGCCGAAATCTCCTGCGCGCGCAGCGGCGTCTCTGCCTCGAGCCCGGCCTTCAACCGCTGCAGCAGCGCCGTCTCGCACTCCGCCGCATCTCGCTCGCCCGCCTTCACCGAGCGCATCTGCGCCTCGATGCGCTCCAGCCGCCGCTCGATGAATGCGGCGTCGGCGAACGCCAGCTCCAGCTCCATCGCCGCGATGTCCCGCGCAGGGTCGACGGACCCCTCCGGGTGGGGCACCGACTCGTCGTGGAACGCGCGCGCAACGTGGACCAGCGCGTCGCAGCGCGCGAGCTGAGCCAGGAACTGCTGCGATGGCCCCGTGCCGCCGCCGCCGAACGCCTCGCCCGGGAAGTCGATGTAGCGGATGTCGGCGAGCGTGAACTTCTTCGGGTTGAACAGCTTCGCCAGCTCGTCGAGCCGCCGGTCGGGCACCTTCACGACGCCGATGTTCGGCTGCACGCCCGCCCCGAACGACCCTGTCTCCGCCCTCCCCTTCGTGACGGCGTTGAACACGGTCGTCTTCCCGGACTGCCGGAAGCCGATGATGCCTAGGTCCATGCGCGACGTGTCGTGGGTGATGTGTCGTGGGTTGTCGGCCGAATCACACGGTCAGCGTAGCGCGGACGAGGCCGAGCCGTTAGCGCGCGGTGGGACCATCCTCGCCCGAGAGGTCGTGGAAGCCGGCCCCCTGGCCCGTCGACCTGCCGGCCCGCCACCCGCCACCCACGACCACAACACACGACGCACGACCGCTACGCGCCCGGAAACATCCCCGTGATCTCCACCATCTCGCGCGAGACATCCGGCCACGGGCGGGTCGCCTCCGCGATCAGGCGCACGGCGTTCCGCTGCGACGACCAGACGTAGCGGCCGAGCACGTCGTCCAGCTCGCACCACTCGTACGCGACGTGCTCCTCCGAGAGCGTGATGCCGGGCGCGCCTGTCACGAACGCGGCGAACGCCGGCACCAGGTGCACGGCGTCGGTGAACTCGCTGTAGAACTGCTCCACGTAGTCGAGCCGGAAGATGCGCTCCGGCGCCAGCCCCGTCTCCTCGGCGCACTCGCGCCACGCCGCATCGATCGCGCGTTCGCCGTCGTCGACCATGCCGTGGACGGCCTGCCAGGTGCCCGCATGCAGCAGCCCGGGCGCCCGCAGCAAGGCCAGGAACGCCGCCCGCCCGTGCAGCATCGAGAACACGTAGACGGAGACGGAGCCGGTCAACACGCGCATGTGCGGAGTGTAGCGGTTGGGGGGATGGTCGTTAGGCGTTAGTCGTGAGGGTGGCGAAGAGCGACGGGTCCCGAACCCTAAAACGACCAACGACCAACGCCCGGCCACCTACGCCCCAACCATCATCTTCTCGATCGTCGCCACCGGGTACGGGAGCTGCATGAACTCGTCGTGGAAGCGGCGCTCGTCGAACGACGATCCCTGCTTCGCCCGCAGCTTCTCGCGCAGCGCGAGGATCTGGTGCTTGCCCATGGTATACGCGTAGTAGTTCGGGCCCAGGATGCCGCGCCGCGTCTCGCGCTCGGCGATGATGCGCGTGGCGAAGCCCTCCCGCACGAAAAACTCGACCGCCTGCTCCGGCGCCCAGCCTTCCACGTGCAGCCCGAACGCGCAGCGGTAGCGGCACAGCCGCAGCAGCGCCTCGCGGATCTGCATCAGCTCGTACCGCGGGTCGCCGCCGCCGTACCCCTTCTCCACCATGAGCTGCTCGACGTAGTGCGCCCAGCCCTCGACGGGCGTGATGGACAGCAGGTACTTCCCCAGCCGGCTCTGCGCGCGGTGCATGTACGTCAGGTGCACGTAGTGTCCCGGGTACGCCTCGTGCGCGGTTACGCCGGGGATGCTCCAGCGGTTGAAGAACCGCATGTACGCCTCGATGCGCTCGGCCGGCCACGCCGGATCCGGCGACGTCACGTAGTAGTACGCCTCCTTCGCCACCGTCTCGAACGGGCCGGGCGTGCTGCATGCCGCCTGCGTCGTCATGCGTGAGAAACCCGGCGTCTCCTTCACGGCGATGCGCACGTCGGTCGGCATCGTGCAGAGTCCCGCGTCGACCGAGAACTGCCGAAGCTCCTCCAGCAGCCCTTCGACGAACCTCAGCAGCTCGCGCGGCGCCGGGTGGTCCGCCGCGACGGCGTCGACCACCTCGCCCGGCTGCTTCGACGCGTCGATCTTCGCCGCCACTTCGCGCAGGCGTCCCTGGTGCGCGCGCAGGTCATCGTCGCCACGCTTGATCAGCGTCTCGATGGGCTCATCGATGGAGTCCGTCTCGCTGAGCAGCGCGCGGATGTTGTCCGCGCCCCACGCGTAGTCCTCGTTGGCCTTGGGCAGCAGACGCTCCTTCAGCCACGCGACGTACGTGTCGACCGCCGCGAGCGCGCGCCCGTTCGCCGCGGTGAACGCCGTCCGCAGCGCCGCATCAGACGATCCCTTCGCCGCGGCCGGCAGGTCGCGCTCGAACAGCGCACGCATTCCCGTCCCCTGCTCGATCGCCGTTTCGACGTGGTACTTCGTCGGGTCGAGCAGGTTCTCCTTTGCCTGTTCGAGCAGTTGCGGCGCTTCCCCGAGCCGCGAGACCAGCGCGCGCAGCCGTTCGTCCAGCGGCGCGAAGTCCCGGATCACCAGCCCGTTGCAGCCGCTGCCGATCGTCGCCAGCGGCGCCCCCGGTGAGCGCTGCCACGTGCGCAGGTGCTCGAAGTCGGTGATCTCCCACTTCAGCCGGCGCCGCAGCAGGTCAGCGTCGTACGTGTCCGTGCCCGAGAGCGATCCCTCCTCCAGGGCGGCGAGGCGGTCGAGGAACACCCGTGCGTCTGCCACGCGCGACTCCACCGCCGTGCGGCTGCGGTCGCCGAGGCGGCCGTCGTGCTCGTGGAAGCCGCGGCTGCTGGCGCCCACCGGCTGGTGTGCATTCGTCCGCGCGATGTAGTCGTCGACGATGGCGCCAAAGCTCTCGTTCATCATGCCTCCTGCTGGACGAGTAGCACGTGCCGTCCGGGGCAACAGGGCACCATCATAGCCGGGGCGCTGGAGGTACGCCGCCGTCCGCCGCGGCTCGCTACCGCGCCTCCTCGCGGCCGCCGAAGCCATCGGTCGCGTCGATGGCCGACTCCGTGTCCATGTCCTCGGCGCTCACCGGCGTGCGGTCCATCATCCGGTCGAGTGGTTCCTGGAGCTCGTCCGGCGGGTCGAGCTCCTCCGGCGGGGGCACGGCGTTGCGCCGCGCCTCGCGCATCGAGAGCGATTCCGGGTCGCCGTCCTCGGACGCCTCAAGGGCGTCGTTCAGGTCCTCCAGGCGTTCGCGCGTGGCGGTCCGCCCCGGTGCGCCCGACTCGACGTCTTCGTCGCCGGTGTCGTCGAAGGTGGTCGCGTCCACGGCACCAAAGCGCTGAGCCTGCTCAATCACGTCGTCCTCCGACGCGCGCTCGGCCTCGAGCGGCTCGTACTCGTGGTCTGAGTCGGCCTCGTAGGGGTCGGCGGCATACGCGTCGGCGGCCGGCGTTTCGGCGGAGTCGGTCTCGGGCTGCTCATGTGTCGTCCTGGTCGATCGTCGCGGCGCCATGCTGCCTCCTTCCGGATTCGCTGGCAGCGTAGGCGCCGGCGGTGTGCAAAGCGCATCGGGCCGTGACCCGGAGTTTGCATCAGCGAGACGGATGGGCGGCCGCCC
>DATMAH010000182.1:0-2678 GCA_035583735.1 Dehalococcoidia bacterium | reverse complement strand
GGCCGAACTGGATGCCGGCCGCCTCGACGACCGCGATGACGTCATCGGTGATGTCGATGAACTCGGGGGCGCAGGTGGTCTCGTACTCCAGCGCCTCGCAGAGGACTCGCGCCGCCGGTGCGTCGGAGCGGGCCACGGTCTCCCGGCGCGATTCCACCATCGTTCGTTCCATCACACGTCCTTCGTAGGGGATTCCCTGGCCGATGGCGTTATTCTCAGGGCTTGGGCGTCTAAACGCAATTCGCGGAGCGCATAAGGCTGAACTGCATTATCCATATGGTGCATTG
The DNA here is from genome assembly GCA_035583735.1 of Dehalococcoidia bacterium. Classification (GTDB taxonomy): domain Bacteria; phylum Chloroflexota; class Dehalococcoidia; order DSTF01; family JACRBR01; genus DATMAH01. Next base: position 2,391 of record DATMAH010000182.1, on the reverse strand, counting down.
CAGGACGTGACCGGTTATTCGCCGTCAGGTGACGATGAGCGAGCCCCGCATATTGGGATGCGGGTCGCAGTGGTAGTAGTACTCGCCGGCCTCCAGCTCGAGCCGGAGCCGCTGCTCGGACGGCCCGTCCTCGATCTCCGTCCGGCCAACGGTGTCACCCGACTGATTGTTGCCACGGTGGACGCGGATGTTGTGCGGGATGCCCCCATCCTCGTTCTTGAGGGCGATGGTGATGACGCCGGCGGGCGCGCTCAGCTCCGTCGGCGTGAAGCGGATGTCGCGCGCCGTGACCGCGAGCACCGTGCCTTCGAGCGGGATCTCGTCCGGGCCGGAGGATGGCGCGTCGTCGCCGCAGGCGACGGCCATAGCGGCGATGAAGGCAAGGGCGAGAAGCAGGGCGATGCGGGCCATAGCGGTGGGCAGCATAGCGGCGCCGTGACGCTGGCGGGAGCGGTGCGTTGCCCTCGTGACGAGCGCCGGGCGGGCGCGGCGTTACAACGGCTGCCGGCCGGCGAAGCCAGCATCGAGGTCGTGCCAGTATTCGATGCGGTCTTCGCCCAGGCGCCAGCAGAGGTACACCAGCCGGCCTTCGCGCCGGTGCGGGAAGTCGATGAGCCCCTCGTCGAGGCTCTTCAGCTCGATCCCCCACTCGTGCAGCGTCTCGAGGTTGGCGTTGATCTCCGCGACCAGGCGCTCCGCCCGCTCCTTCTTCGCCTCCAGCGAGCGTTCGTCGCGCACGTGGCCGTTGCCGGTGGACGTACGCACGGCCCCCTGCAGGTCGACGCGCAGGGCATCGATCTGCCGCTTGGCGTCCTGCATGCGCCCCAGCAACGCGCGCACACGCGGCAGGATCGCTTCGGCCTCGTCGAGCGTGAACTCTCTCATCGCCGGGCGCGGCGTGGGCGCGAGCCGGTCACGTACCGGACTCGCTGCTGACGCCGGTGAACGTCCACCTGTCGACCTTGATCGCCGGTACGAGGCGGGCGCCGCCGCCCACGTCGCCGAGCACCAGCGACGCCTCGCGGTCGATCATGCTCACGTTGTTCAGCGCCTCGACGTAGCCCTGCGTGAAGCGCATGTTGCGGACGGGCCCGACGACTTTGCCGTCCTCGATGAGGAAGGTGCCGTCGCGCGTCATGCCCGTGACGACGACGTTCAGCGGGTGGACCGTGCGGGTGTACCAGAAGCGCGTCACCCAGAGCCCGCGCTTGACATCCCTGATCATGTCATCGCGCGTTGCTTCTCCCGTCGCCATGAAGAGGTGCAGCGGCAGCGGGCCGATCGTCGCCCCGGCGGGCAGGGCATGGCCGGTCGAACGCTGCGTGCCGCCCGCCTTGCCGGCGAAGTACGTGTCCCACGCAACGCCACGGGCGATGCCGTCCTCGATGAACGTCACCTTCTGCTTCGGCACGCCTTCGTAATCGAACGCGGCCGGCAGCCCGCGCGGGTCGAGCGCGTCGTCCCAGATCGTGATGTTGTCGCCCATCACGCGCTCGCCGATGCGGCCGGACATGAACGACCGCTTCTCCATGAACGCGAGCGCCCCGAACGACAGCCACGAGAAGAAGTCCAGCATGTCGACGACGGCGTACGGCTCGAAGACGACCTCGTAGTCGCCGGGCTCGACGCTGCGCGGGTTCATGCTGCGCAGCGCGCGGTTCACCGCCTCCTGCGCGACCGCGTCGCCGTCGATGTCGGCGACGTCCTTGCTGACGCGCGCCGCGTACCCGCTCGACGTCTCGGACATGACGACGGTGTTGATGTCGGCCTGCGTCTCCGTGCCGTAGGCGAAGACGCCGAGCGAGTTCGCGAGCGCCAGCTCCTGCGCCGTCGTGTGGAAGGCGCCGGCGGCGGTGAGGCCGGCGCGCCCGGACGCCTCGCAGATCTGCCCCACGACGGCGGCGCGCTCCTCCGGCCCGCAGCGCGCCGTCCGCTCGACGAAGCTCTCGACCTCCGGCAGTGGCTGCGGCGATGGGAGCGACTGGAAGTCGGGATTCTCGCGCTGGTGGCGCGCCAGCTCGACCGCCCGCCCGGCAAGCCGGGCCAGCGAGTCCGCGTCGATCTCGTTCGCCGACGCGATGCCGATCTTCTTGCCGACGATGGCGCGTACCCGGACGTCGACGTCCCGGTGCTCGACGTTCTGGTGGATGTAGTTGTTCGCGAAGCGGGTGAGCGCGGAGTTGTTGGAGAAGACCGCGACCTCCGTCTGGTCGGCTGCGGAGGCGTTGAGGACGGTCTCGACGATGCGGCGGACTTCGGACTCTCCGAGCATGGGGGAAGTGTAGTGGGTCGTGGGGCGTGTGTCGTGGGCGGGGGTTGCTGGTGCGCCGCCGCCGGGCGCCGTGCGCGTCGCGGCCGGCGAGATCACGGCGCCCGGGCGAACGTGACGGC
>DATMAH010000181.1:0-5125 GCA_035583735.1 Dehalococcoidia bacterium | reverse complement strand
GTCGCGCTTGCGGTCGCGCTGCCGCCGGGCGTGGCCGTCGCGGACGGCGTGCTGGTCGCCGCGGGCGTGTCCGTCGCGGACGGCGCGGGCGTCGGCGTATCGAGCGGCTGGCCGACGTTGATCGTCATGCCGGAGCCTGCCGCCAGGAACGTATTGCCCTGCGCGTCCTCGAAGACCACGTCGTCCCAGGAGACGACCGACATCCCCGGCAGCACGCCCTCGAACTGGACGATCGCCATCGTGCCGCTGCCGTCGCTCTCGACGCCGGCGGTGTTCAGCTCGTAGCGATAGCCGACCGAAGCGCCGGAGACGCTGTTCGTGGAGACGAGCCCAATGGCCGTCGAGCCCGGGAACACGCCGGGGCTGATCTGTGTGCCGGGGCTGATGCTGTCGGCGTCCACCACCTGCACCACCGACGAGTTGAACGTCAGCGTGAACTCGACCGCGTGGACGTCCGTGGCGCTGCTGGCGATGAGGCTGACGGACACGGTCTCGCCGGGCACGATGTCGGCCGTGGCGGGGCTCATCAGCACCGAGCCCGTGGGGGCGGCGGCGGCGGGCCGGGGCGATGGCGCGAGCAGGGCGAGCGAGAGCGCCGCGGCGATGGCCGCGGCGCCGATGGCTTGCCGCAGGAGGCGTGCGCGACTCCGGCGCGATCCTTGCATGGCCGCTCCTCGAGTGCGTATCGCCGGGAACACCCGTACCGCACAGGGTGCTGGCACCCGGCGCGCCCCCGGGGTGCGCCCCCTTCGCCCTTTGCTGGTTTGCTGCTTGCCCTTGGCTGTGCCCGCTACGCCTTCGTCGCCACGAAGTAGATGCTCATGGTGGAGTTGGCGATGCCCATCTTCACGTCGGCAAACTGGGCTTCGAGGAGCTTGCGCAGTTCGCGCTTGTCGTAGTTCTTGTGGAACGGCTCCTCCGCCGGGCACGAGCGCGAGAGGAAGCGCAGCTTCCAGACGAACGACTGGCTCGGCACGGTGCCGATGTAGCGGCCGCCCGGGCGCAGCAGCGTCGCCAGGTGCGCCAGCACGTCGGCGGGGTTCGGGAAGTGCTCCAGCACCTCCGTCATGATGATCGTCGAGACGGAGCCGGGCCGCAGCGGCACGTGCTCGATGTCCGCCTGCAGCACGCTGCTGCGCGGCGCCCGCATGTGCGCCTTCGGCACGTTGCGCGGGTTGATGTCGATGCCCACGCTGCCGGGCGGCAGGTGGCGCAGCATCAGCCCCGTGCCGCAGCCGGCGTCCAGATACGGCGGCGCGCCGTACTGCGCGATGAGCTTCTTCATCATCGCCTGGCGCCCGCGGTGGAAGAAGCTCTCCAGCCCGCTGATGCGGTCCGTGACCGCCACCCAGTCGTACTCTTCCTTCTCCAGGTAGAAGCGCTTGTTCAGCACGAGAAACTCGTCGTCGTACGGGCCCTCGTGCGCGTGGGCGTGGCTGTGCGAATGCGTCATCTGTCCTCCGGGCGGGCGGCGGCGACGGCGCCGGCGATCGGCGCGGGCGCATCGTCGGTCACGTCGTCGACCGGGACGATGCGGCGGCGGATGGGGACGGCGCGGCGCGTCGTGAAGACGAAGCGCTCGGCGCCCAGGAAGCTCGTCGCCACGCCGACCCAGACGGAGATCGCACCGGCGACGAGCACGCTGACGCCGGACGCCGTAAGAGCGAAGAACGTCAATCCGTTCGCACCGACCGAGACGGCGGACGCGACGTGATACTTCGCGGCCTCGTAGAGGGCGCCGTGCTGGTCGGCGCGGCGTTCAAACCAGGTGAAGTTGCGGTTCAGTGTGAAGTTCGAGAGGACGGCCGCCTCGGCGGCGAGCAGCCACGCCAGCGAGTAGTGCAGCCCAAGCTGCGTCGCCAGAAGCCAGAGCAGGCCGAGGTAGATGCCGACGCCGCTCGCGCCGACGAGCGCGAACTTCCAGAAGCGCCCCACCTCCGGCACTTCGAGCAGCAGCAGCAGCACATGGCGCACGAACGTCAGCCCCGTGCCCAGCGTCGCCTTGCTCTCGCCCGCCCCACGCTCGGTGAAGGTGTACGGCACCTCCTCGACGCGCGAGCCGGCGGCCCGGATCAGCACCTCGAGCGAGATCTTGTACCCGACGGGCCGCATCGCGATGCCGCGAAGCGCGTCGCGGCGCACGAGAAAGAAGCCGCTGAGCGGGTCCTTCACGCGCCGCAGCTTCTCATAGAACAGCACGCGCGACACCATGCCGAACGCCCACGATACGAAGCGCCGCCACGGGCCATCGAGGCCCCCGCCATCTCCGCCAGGGACGTTGCGGCTGGCGATGACGATGTCGGCGCCCTTCGCCTGCGCACAGCCAACGAGATCGCGGATCGTCTCCGGCGGGTGCTGCAGGTCCCCGTCCATCACACAGACGTACTCGCCGCTCGCCTCGTCGATGCCGCGCAGGACGGCGGTCGAGAGCCCGCCGCGCCGCTCGGCGCGCACGCGATGGATGACGCGCACCCGCACGTCGCCCCGGTGCTCCATCACGGCCTCCGGCGTGCCATCGTCGCTGTCGTCGACGACGATGACTTCGGATTCGAGGCCGGCGAGGGCGCGCCCGAGGCGGCGGAAGAGCGCGGGCACGTTCTCGCGCTCGTTGTAGGTGGGGATGACGACGGATACCAGCGGCCCGGGCATAGCCCTCCTCGTGGGCGCAATCGGTCTCAGCAACAGGAACGCCTTCGTGGCGGAGGGTGTTACGAGGCGCTACGGCGGAGGGGCGGGCTTGAACTCCACCGACTCCTTGCTCGCGTAGGATTCGAGCAGGTCGCGGGGGAGATAATACGCGATGTACTCGACAGAATTCCACTCCGGGTCGGTGACCATCCGGACCTGCCCACCCGGGTACCGGGCCTGGATGTCGTCCAGCGCGTACTCCTCGCGCTCCTCGATGGCGTAGGCGTTCATCAGGATGAATACGGCGCCATCGGGATCGCGGGTGATGGGGAAGGCCGGATTCGAGTGCGGAGCGAGGTCGTACCTCACCGCCTTCGGATCGTCGCGGGTGAACTGCTCGGAGCGGTCCTCTCCGCCAGCGATGTCCGGCGCCAGCACCTGCCGCGATTCGTGCCCGATCGAGGCGCGGTCGCTGTAGAAGTAGACGTACGGGTGCCCGAGCGAGTCGATGTACTCGGACGCCCGCCGCATCTCCGGAAAGAAGGTAAACCGGGTGCCCGGCTGGTGGGCGTAATCGTCGAAGTACCAGCGCACGCTGCCGGCGCCCGCGACGACGAGCACGACGGCGACGCCGGCCGCCGCCGCCATGCCGAGCCAGCGGCCCCGCTCCTCCAGCCACTCCCACGCGAACGCCAGCGCCATGCCGCCAAACAGCGCGATGAATGGCACCAGCCCGAAGCTGCGCCGGTACTGGCCGTCGAGCGTGACGATCGTGAAGCCCGCGATCAGAGGCGCCGCGGCCAGGGCGATGCCCGACGCGATGTCCATGCGCCGGTAGCGCGCCACCGCCACGACAGCGCCTGCCAGCGCAAGGTACATCGCCAGGCGTCCCACAGGCGGCGTCGACCCGACGCCGTCGGCATTGTCAACGCGCGGCTCGCTGACGAGACTGCGCCACAGGACCTGCGTCTTCTCGCGCAGCACGTCAACGCGGTCGGCGAAGCCGGTGGCGACGGCATACTGGCACTTCTGGTCGCGCTGCTCCGGCGTCACCTTCAGGCAGTCCTCGCGGCGCCTATCGCCGAACACGTACACGCTGTCGAAGCGCTCGCTCACGGGGTTCTCGCGCGTGTACTCGATCATCGGCCAGGCACCGAGGAACGTCGACAGGCCGAAGATGGCGAGCAGCACCACATCGCGCGCGAACGGCACGCCGAGCGAACGCCGTTCGGACCACAGCCGCAGCGCCAGCCAGACGCCCACGGCAATCGCCACGCCGACCACGAACGCGCTGGCCGACGGGTAGATCCAGATGGAGATGCCGGCGACGAGCCCCGCCGGGATGAACCAGCCCCAGTGCCGCGTGCGCAGCCCGTACTGCAGGCAGAGGATCGCCGCCAGCTCCGCCGCCGGCCAGCCGATGACCGGGAACCCGAGCCGGCTGAGCTGCAGGTGCCACAGCGAGACGGCCAGCAACACCGCCGCGCAGAGCCCGGCCCGCCAGCCGGCGGCGTTTCTCGCGACGAGGTACATGAGCGGGATCGCGGCGGTGCCGAGGATCGCCGCCGGCAGACGCACGGCGAGCACCCCCCAGCCCAGCACCGCCAGAAACGGCGCGACGAAATAGTTGAAGGCGATGGGGTAGCCGAGCGCGCGCAGCGAATACGGGCCGATCCAGCCTTCGTCCAGGACGCGCTGCGCGTCGAGCGTGACGTTACCCTCGTCGTTGTGGAAGCCGAAGGGCAGCGTCGTCAGTTGCCAGAAACGAAGACCCGCCGCGAACGCCGTGATGGCGACGATGAGCGCCAGCTCGCGATAGCGCCAGAGGACAGCGCCCAGCCCCGCGAGACGCGCGATGGCCGCTTCACCTTCGAGGGACGATTCCGGCTCTTCGGCGACGGTGACGCTCATACACGCACGGGTCTACCTGCAAGGCGGCCGATCATCGCACGAGCTTATGGCAACCGCACCCAGCGCCGCAAATCCCCGGGGAGTCGACGCGCGGCCGCACATGCAAAGAGGCTCCGTTCGGGAGCCTCTTGGTACATGCCTGGTGGTGCTGACCGGCTAGCAGCAGGCCTTCGCCTGCCCGCCGCCGTCGGCGGTCTGGAAGCTGGAGCCGCACGCGCAGCTCTTCACCGCGTTCGGGTTGAAGATCGTGAATCCGGACTTCATGAGGTCGTCTACGTAGTCGATCTCCGCGCCTTGCATGAGCGGCGCGCTCTCCGGGTCGACGAGCACCTTCACGCCGCCCTTCTCGATGATGATGTCGCCCTCTTCGGTGCCGCGGGCGATGGCCATGCCGTACTGGTAGCCGGAGCAGCCGCCACCCACTACGAACACGCGAAGGGCGCCGTCCTCGACGCCGCGGTCCTTCAGCAGCGCCGCAGCCTTCTCGGCCGCCTTATCGGTGATGCTGACGATTTCAACTTCCTGGACCATCAGTCCGTCCCCTTCCCTTCAGCCTGCGGCGGGAGATTTTCTCAAGCGCTTGCTT
>DATMAH010000180.1:0-4593 GCA_035583735.1 Dehalococcoidia bacterium | reverse complement strand
GCCATAGCGGCGTTCAGCGGGCAGACGCCGCAGGAGGCGTTCGAGTCGTTCATCAAGACGCAGGTGCCGATGGGCCGCCCGCAGACCGCCGCGGACATGGGGCAGGCGGCTGTCTTCCTCTGCAAGGCCGACAACATCACCGGCATCGCCCTGGGCGTCAGCGGCGGCACGGAGATGGGCTGACGTGCGCTACGTCATCTACGGCGCCGGCGGCATCGGCGGCGTCATCGGCGCGCGGCTGCACCAGCACGGGCGCGACGTCGTCCTCATCGCGCGCGGCGCCGGCTACGAGGCCATCCGCGAGCGCGGCCTGACGCTCCGCACGCCGGAGGAGACGCTGACGCAGCGCATCCCCGTCGCCGCCCACCCGGCGGAGGTCGCCTTCACGCCGGACGACGTCGTGCTCCTGACGATGAAGACGCAGGACACCGAGCCGGCGCTGCGCGACCTCGAGGCGGCCGCCGGGCCGGACGTGCCCGTGTTCTGCGCGCAGAACGGCGTCGAGAACGAGCGGCTCGCGCTGCGGCGCTTCGCGCGCGTCTACGGCGCCATCGTCATGATGCCGGCGACGTATCTGGAGCCCGGCGCCGTGCTGAACCACTCCGCCGGCATGTCCGGCATCGTCGATTGCGGGGTGTACCCAGCGGGCGAGGACGACCTCGCGCGACGCGTCTGCGCCGACCTCGATGCCTCGAAGGTGAGCAGCCGGCCGTTCGAGCGGATCATGCGCTGGAAGTACGCGAAGCTGCTGAACAACCTCAACAACGCCCTGGTGGCGGCGTGCGGGCCCGACGCGCGGGCGCCCGAGATCGCCGCCGCCGTACGCGCCGAGGCGATCGCCTGCTACCGCGCCGCCGGCATCGACTGGGCGTCCGACGACGAGATGCGGCAGCGCCGCGAAGAATCGGGCATGCGGTTCGCGCCGATCGAAGGAGCCCGCCGCGACGGCGGGTCGACCTGGCAGAGCCTGGTGCGCGGCGCGGGTTCCGTCGAGACGGACTGGCTCAACGGCGAGATCGCAATGCTCGGCCGCATCCACGGCGTCCCGACGCCCTACAACATCGCGCTGCAGGTCACCGCGGACCGGATGGCGCGCGACCGGCGCGGCGCCGGTACGCTGGAGCCAGCCGAGCTGGAGCGCCTGGCGCATGCGATCGCGGCTCGCAGCGGGCAAGAAGCCGCGCGCGCACGGCGCGTAACGGGAGGACGGCGTTGAAGATCGGCTTCATCGGCGGCACGGGCGAAGAGGGCATGGGGCTCGCGTACCGGTTGGCGCTCGCCGGGCACCCCTGCATCATCGGCTCGCGCAGCGTCGACCGCGCGCGCGCCGCCGTCGATGAGCTGCTGAAGGAGCACGGGCCGCTGCCGTTGCGCGGCTGCACGAACGCAGAGACGGCGGCCGAGGCGGAGCTGATCATGGTGACGACGCCCTACAGCGCGCAGGCCGATACGCTGCCGCCGCTCGCCGACGCCGCCGCGGGAAAGATCGTCGTCAGCACCGTCGTGCCGATGGCGTTCGAGGCGGGCCGGGCGACGCTGTCGGCTGTGCCTGAGGGCTCCGCGGCGCAGCAGGAGCAGGCGCTGCTGCCCAAGTCGACCATCGTGGCGGCGTTCCAGAACCTGAGCGCCAAGAAGCTGCTGCGCGGCGGCCCGCTCGAGGCTGACGTCGTCGTCTGCGCGGACGACGCCGACGCGCGCACGCAGGTGATGAAGCTGGCGGAGGCGATCGAGGGCGTGCGCGGCATCAACGGCGGCGCGCTCGCCAACGCCCAGCTTGTCGAAGGGATCACGGTGCTGCTCGTGAGCATCAACCGCGCGTACAGGACGAACGCCGGCATCCGCATCGCGGGCGTGTAGGGACGGGTGGCCTCGTGAGCACGGTTGAGATCATCGGGCTGGGCGGGCTGCCGGAAGTGCGCGCGGGCGACGACCTCGCCGCCATGATCGCGCAGGCGTCGCGCGCAACGGCCACGGAGGTCCGCGACGGCGACGTGCTCGTCGTCACGCAGAAGGTCGTCTCGAAGGCGGAGGGGCGCATCGTCGACCTGGCGACGGTCACGCCGTCACGCTTCGCGCTCGCCTACGCGGAGGCGTTCGAGAAGGACGCGCGCGTCGTCGAGGTCGTGCTGGGCGAGACGAGGCGCATCGTCCGCATGGCGCATGGCGTAATGATCTGCGAGACGCGTCACGGCTTCGTCTGCGCCAACGCCGGCGTCGACGCGTCAAACGTCGAGAAGGACGGCACCGTCTGCCTGCTGCCGCTCGACCCCGACGCATCATGCCGCCGCATCCGCGCTGGCGTGCGCCGCGAGCTGGGCGCCGACACGCCCGTCATCATGTCCGACACGTTCGGCCGGCCCTGGCGCGAGGGCCACGTCAACTTCGCGATCGGCGTCGCCGGCATCGCCCCGGTCATCGACTACGCGGGCCAGTTCGACCCCGCCGGCTACGAGCTGCGCGTGACGCAGATGTGCGTCGTCGACGAGCTGGCCGCCGCGGCGGAGCTGGTGCACGGCAAGCTTGCCCGCGTCCCCGTCGCCATCATCCGCGGCGCAGAGTACGTGCGGGACGACAATGCGAGCATGGCGTCGCTGATCCGCGTCGCGGAGAAGGATCTGTTCCGGTAGGGAAGTTCACAGTTCACAGTTCACAGTTCACAGTTCACAGTTCACAGTAGGTCGTCGCAAACTCCATGCCGCAGCCTCCGGTCGCCGCGCGCTTGCCCCATCACCATCATCTCGCCACAATCCCAGCGACGACAACCCACGACCCACCACGGAGCGACGCGATGAAGGTCCACGAGTTCCAGGCGAAACAGCTGCTGGCGGAGTTCGGCGTGCCGGTGCCGAAGGGGCGCGTCGCCACCTCCGCTGATGACGCCCGCAAGGTCGCCGAGGAGCTCGGCGGCAGGGTCGTCGTCAAGGCGCAGATCCACGCCGGCGGCCGCGGCAAGGGCGGCGGCGTCAAGCTCGCCAACTCGCCGGACGAGGCGGCGCAGCTCTTCGGGCAGATCCTGGGCATGCAGCTCGTCACGCACCAGACGGGGCCGCAGGGCCAGAAGGTGAAGACCGTCCTCATCGAGGAGCAGATGCAGATCGAGCGCGAGCTGTACCTCGCCGTCCTCATCGACGGCGCCGCCGGCCGGCCCGTGATGATGGCCAGCAAGGCTGGCGGCATGGAGATCGAGGAGGTCGCCGCGAAGACGCCCGAGGCCATTGTCCGCGTCAGCATCGACCCCGTCACCGGCTTTCAGCCGCACCTCGCGCGCGAGCTGTGCTTCGCGCTCGACCTCACCGGCGACCTGATGAAGCCGGCGATGCAGCTCATGTCCGGGCTGTACGAGGCCTTCGTCGCAAAGGACGCCTCGCTTGCCGAGATCAACCCGCTCGTCGTCACGGACGACGGCCGCGTGCTCGCGCTCGACGCGAAGATGAACTTCGACGACAACGCGCTCTTCCGTCACCCGGAGATCGAGGCGCTGCGCGACACCGACGAGGAGGACCCGACCGAGGTCGAGGCCGCCGAGAAGGGCATCAGCAACTTCATCAAGCTGGACGGCAACATCGGCTGCCTGGTGAACGGCGCCGGCCTCGCCATGGCGACGATGGACTCGATCAAGTTCGCGGGGGGCGAGCCGGCGAACTTCCTCGACATCGCGACGGCCAACGACGTGAACAAGGTCGTCGACGCGCTGAAGATCATCGCGCGCGACCCTAACGTGAAGGCGATCCTCGTCAACATCTTCGGCGGCATGGCCCGCGTCGACGTCATCGCGCAGGGCATCATCGAGGCGCAGCGCCAGATGCCGACGGCGATCCCCGTCGTCGCGCGCCTCGCCGGCACCAACGTCGAGGAGGGCGAGCGCCTCATACGCGAGAGCGGTCTGCCGGTCATCCGCGCGGACGACCTCGGCGACGCCGCACGCAAGGCCGTCGAGGCGGCCGGTGCGGCGGCGTAGGCAGTTCAAGCGCCGTACGTTCGGACGCTGCAGGTTGCTGGGCTCCGCCGGGTGCCGTTGCAGGTGCCCGGCGCGTCGTTGCCAGCACCTGCCGTGCCTCCAACGTGCTCACCCGCGCCGCCGCCAACCACGCACCACCTGACCCCGCCGCTGTTCTCTGCTGTTCAAGGTGATTCTGTCCTTCATGGTGTGACAGAATCACTGCCCAGTTAGGGTGGGACACGTTCACTGCCCATCTACAACGCGTCCGGTGGGGGTTGACAAGCGAAAAAAAAACAACTAACATCGGCACCTCAATAGGAGGATAGATGCGCGGCTGGTTGTTGCTATTTTTGCTCGCTTTGGCAGTGACTGTCGGCATCGGAAAGGGCTACGCCGACGCGAAACCCGTCGCGGCACACCATCTGAAGGGTGCCGGCAATCACATCCAGAGCATCCACTACTCCGGGAGCGGATGGAAGGAGAAGTGGTGTACAGACGTGCATTTCTCGACATACTCGCTGGCGGATGCGCTAACAGTCATCAATGCCGCGTACACCGGCGGTGGCACGAGTGATTGGCATGGGCTCGCGAGTTACAAGGTCGACCTCTCGGAAGCACTCTTGGGGCAATGCTTTGACGTGCAAGGGTGGCAG
>DATMAH010000179.1:0-6832 GCA_035583735.1 Dehalococcoidia bacterium | reverse complement strand
GGCGTCCGTTCAAGGCGCTGCAGCAGGGCGGGCCGCTCTCGGGCCTGCTGCCGGCGGCGATGGCCGCGGACCTGCCGCTGGAGCCGGAGCCCTTCCGCCCGCTGGGCGCGGGCATGGGCGGCGGCGGCCTCGTCTTCGCCGACGATACGGCGTGCGTGGTCGACCTCAACATCATGTTCTCGCGCTTCACGGAGGATGAGTCGTGCGGGCGCTGCACGACGTGCCGCGGCGGCAACCAGCGCATGGTGGAGATCTTCGAGCGAACGTCGCGCGGCGAGCCCGAGGAGGCCGACGTCGACCGCCTGAAGGCGCTGGCGGTGACGATGCAGAACTCCAACTGCTTCCACGGATCGCTCTCGCCGACGATCATGAACAACACCCTGGCGTACTTCCGCGAGGAGTTCGACGCGCACGCCGTTGACCTGCGCTGCCCCGCGAAGGTGTGCGCCGGCCTGATCCGCTACGCCGTCGCCAACCAGTCGCCGGCGGTGGCGGAAGCGGCGGACCTCTGCCCGACGGACGCGATCGTGCAGGACGCGGGGCAGTGGCGTATCGACGACCGGAAGTGCATCCGCTGCAACGCCTGCAAGGCGCACGCGGGGGGCGATATCGAGGTCGCCGACCGATTCGAGGAGCGCATCCCGCTGCACACCATCGTCCCGGCGGACGTCGCCCGCGCCGGCGGCTAAGTCAGGCGTTCGCGAGCCGCTTGCCGATGATGTCGCGGTGTCCGCGCACGTACTCCGCCGCTGGCATGGGCTTGCCGCCCGGCCCCTGCACCCGCACGACGCCCAGCACGTGACGTGCGGCGACGACGGCGAAGCCGGCGCCCAGCAACGTGTTCTCACCCTGCCCGGTGAACGTGAAGATCGTGCCCGGCGGCGCGCCATGCTCATGCTGAAGCGCGACGGCTTCGAGAATGCGGAGGGGCTGTCCGCCGAGGTAGCTGTAGGCGACGGGCCACGGGTTGTAGGCGCGCACTTTGCGCGCGGCCAGCTCGGCATCGTCTCGCTCCCAGTCGATGAGCGCGTCGCTCTTCTTGATGACGGGGGCGTACGTCGCGAGCGCGTCGTCCTGTGGCTGCGGCGTGATCTCGCCGCGTCCCCACTTCGGCAGCAGGTCGAGCAGCAAGTCGGCGCCGGCCTCGGCGATGCGCGGCGTCAGCGTCGCCGTCGTGTCGTCCGGCCGGATGGGCACCGTGACGCTGCCCAGCATCGGACCTGCGTCCAGCTTTCGTTCGACGAGCATGATGGTGGCGCCCGTCTCGCTGTCGCCGTGGAGGATGGCGGCCGGGATGGGCGCCGCGCCTCGCCAGCGCGGCAGCAGCGACGCGTGGATGTTGAGGAAGCCCTTTGGTGGCACGTCCAGCACGGCCTGCTTGAGGATCTGGCCGTACGCGGCGATGACGGCGGCGTCGGGCCGCAGAGTGCGGAGCTGCTCGATGGACTCCGGGCTGCTGATGGACTGAGGCTGGAAGACGGGCAGGCCATGCTCAAGCGCCAGAACCTTCACGGGAGGCGGTGACAGCTTCCGCCCACGGCCCGATGGCCGGTCGGGCTGCGTGTACACTCCCGCGATGTCGTGCTCGCTCGCGATCAGGCGTTCGAGGGCGGGGATGGCGAACTCGGGCGAGCCGAGGAAGACGACACGCATCGGGCGGAGCATAGCATGCGTCCTGTTGCACGTACGTGGCGGTATGCAGCAGGATGCATCGAAAGGAGCTGCCGTGAGGGCAATCATCACCGCCGCGACGCTGTTCTCCATGCTGGCCGTGGCCTGCGGGGACGACGACAGTCCGTCACCTACGGCCACCAGCGCGCCGCCGACGGCCGCGGCGTCGCCGACGGCCGGGCCGGGCGGCAGCCCGACGAGCGAGACGCCGGGGGCCTTCATCGAGATCGAGGAGCCGGCGGACGGCGCCAGCGTCTCGGTGCCGTTCACGGCGCGTGGCAGCGCGAACGTGTTCGAGGCGTCGCTCATCGTGCAGGTGGTCGACGAGGCGGGCGCGATGGCGTGCGAGCGGAGCGTGCAGGCGACGTCTGGCACCGGCACGCCCGGCACCTGGGAGGCGCAGGTCGCATTCGTCCCGCCGGCGAGCGAGACGGAGATGACGCTGCGGGCGTTCAGCCTGAGCCCGCGCGATGGCAGCGAGGAGAACGTCGTCGAGCACGCGATCCGCGTGTCGGCCGACGAGCCGAACATCATCATCACGGCGCCGGAGTGCGGGCAGCACGTGCAGGCGCTGACGATGCTGACGGTCGAAGGCATCGCGACGGCGTTCGAGGCGACGCTGACGGTCGAGATGCGGGACATGTCCGGGGAGGTGGTGCGGAGCGACGTGGTGACCGCGGACAACTTCGAGCGCGGCAACTGGCGGACGTCGTTCGACCTGTCCGGTCTCGATACGGCGCAGTACGAGATCGTCGCCTATAGCCTCAGCGCGGAGGACGGTTCCGTGCAGGACGTATTCTCGGTCCCGGTCCGCATCACGACGTAGAGGGCACAGCGTCGATGGGGTGAGCGAGTGAAGCGATTGCATGCGGTGGTCCGGGGGCGCGTGCAGGGCGTCGGGTTCCGGGAGTTCGTGCGGGGCGAGGCGGCGCAGCGCGGACTGACCGGATACGTGCGTAACGGCGACGATGGCGCCACGGTGGAAGTGGTGGCGGAGGGTGACGAACTGGAGCTGGCGGGCCTCATCGAGGCGCTGCGGCGCGGGCCGCGGTTCGCGCAGGTGGAACAGGTCGACTTCACGTTCAGCGACGCGTCGCAGGCGTTCGCGCGCTTCAGCGTCGAGATGTAGGCGCGGTTAGTCGAGCAGGATGACGTCGACCTCGTCGCCGGCAGCGACGCCGGGCACATCCTCCGGGACGATGGCCAAGGCGTTGGCCATCGCCATGGACGTGAGGATGCCGGAGCCCTGCGGGCCGGTCAGGGCGGCGTGGTAGCGGCCGTCTCGCTCGCTGACGATGGCGCGGGCGTAGACGCGGCGTGCGTCCGTGTTCGGGATCGGCTCGTCGGCGACCGCACGGACGCGACGGCGCTGCCAGTCGCTCCGGCCGAGCATCTTGAAGATCGCCGGACGGCCGAACAGCTCGAACGAGACCATCGAGCTGACGGGATTGCCGGGCAGGCCGATGTGCGGCACGCGGCGGCCGCCGGAGGCGAAGGCGCCGAAGGCGAGCGGCTTGCCCGGGCGCATGCGCACGGTCCAGAAGTCAACCTCGCCTTCCTTCGCCAGCACGTCTTTGACGACGTCGTAGTCGCCGCGGGAGACGCCGGCCGACGTGACCAGCAGGTCCGCGTCCAGGCCGGCGCGGACCTTCGCCGTCAGCGCCTCGACGGTGTCCTTCGCGACGCCGAGGCGCCTGGGGATGCCGCCGTTCTCGATCACCATCGCCGAGATGCTGTAGGCGTTGCTGTCGTAGATCTGGCCCGGAGCGAGTGGCTCGCCCGGCTCGCGCACCTCGTCGCCGGTGGAGAGGATGGCGACGACGGGCCGGCGGTGCACACGGACCGTCGCCATGCCCAGCGACGCGAGCACGCCCGCCTGCGCGGGGCCGATGACGCTGCCGCGCGGGAGAACGACGTCGCCGCGGCGCACGTCTTCGCCGGCATAGCGGATGTTCGCGCCGCGTTCAGCGGCCTTGAGAATGCCGACGTGGTCGCGCGACTTCGCAAACGACCCGAACGCGCGCCCCTCCGGCTCGTCCGTCTCCTCGAACGGGACGACGGCGTCCGAGCCGGGCGGCATGGGCGCGCCGGTCATGATGCGCACGGCTCCGCCGGGAGGCACCTCGCGGTCGAAGACGTATCCGGCGGCCAGCTCGCCGACGACGGACAGCGTGACGGGCGATGCCTGGGACGCCCCGGCCGTGTCGGCGGCACGCACGGCATAGCCGTCCATCGCCGTGTTGTCGAGCGGCGGAATGTCCATCGGCGAGACGACGTCCTCCGCCGTCGCCTGCCCCAGCGCCTCGAGGACCGGCACATCGACCGGCTCGAGCACCGGCACGAACGAGAGGATGCGTTCCAGCGCCTCTTCTACGGAGATCATGCGATCGGCAGGATACAGCGGCGGCCCGGACCGCGCCGCGCCGCCGCGCAGCCGCTGCGTCTGGGCGCCGGTCGACGCGCGGTGGATGTTATCAGGGGTTCCAGATGCAGCCTCGCCCGTCGCGGCGGGCGCGCTCTTCGAGCTCGATCAGCGCGAACCGCAGGCGCCCATCGTCGCGCCAGGCGGTGCCCAATCCCTCGGCGATGAGCTGCGCGTCGATGCTGAGGCCGTCGGGGCGGTAGACGTAACGCAGGAGGCGGCCGTACCGGTCGCGATCGCGGGCATCCGGCGCCAGCAGCACCTCCGCGCCCGCGAGCTGCTCGAGGCGGGCGGCGGCTTCACGGTAGCAGGCTTCGCCTCGCTCCGTCGTGTCGACGCCGAAGAGGCGGACGCGCTCCTCGCGGCCGTCGATGATGACGTCGAGTGTGTCCCCGTCGACGATGTTGGTGACGGTGGCGCGCTGCATGCCTGCGGGATCGGCGCAGCGGACGTCCTCCGCCGTGAGCGGTGGCGCGAAGGGCGGAGCGCAGCGGGGCGCGTCGGCGTCCGGGGCCGTGCTGACGCTGGCGGGCACCGGCGTGGCCGTGCGCGGACGGGGTGTCGCGGTGGTTGGCGCGAGGGCGTCGAGGCCGTCGCAACCGGCCGCCGCGAAGGCGACGGCCGCCACGAAAAGAAGCCACAGTACCGGTCTGCTGCGCATGCGCTGATACGCCTTCCCCCGCCGACTCTACCACAGCCTTGTTGACGCGCGGCGGCGCAGCCGGTATCTCATGCCGGGCGATAGCAGGGAGGGATGGTGGACGACACCCAGTTCGACGTGGTGTGCATCGGGAACGCGCTGGTCGACGTAATCGCGCATGTGGAAGACGACTTTCTGGAGCGGGAAGGGCTCCTGCGTGGGGCGATGACGCTGGTGGATGCGGAGCGGGCGGAGTACCTGTACGGGCGCATGCCGCCCGCGCTCGAGATATCCGGCGGGTCCGCCGGCAACACGGTGGCCGGCATCGCGTCGCTCGGCGGGCGCGCCGCCTACATCGGCAAAGTGGCCGATGACCAGCTCGGCGCCGTCTTCCGGCACGATATGCGCGCGGGCGGCGTCGCGTACGACGTGCCGCCGTCCGGCTCCGGGACGCCGACCGGCCGCTGTCTCATCGCCGTCACGCCCGACGCGCAGCGCACGATGTCGACGTACCTGGGCGCGGGCGCGGAGCTGCGGCCGGACGACATCGACGACGCGCTGATCGGCGCCGCGGCCATCACCTACTTGGAGGGCTACCTGTGGGACCCGCCGGAGGCCAAGCAGGCCTTCCTCAAGGCGGCGAAGGCGGCACACGCGAGCGGCCGGCGCGTCTCACTGACGCTCTCCGACTCCTTCTGCGTGGACCGGCACCGCGCTGAGTTCCTCGACCTCATCGACGGGCACGTGGACGTGCTGTTCGCCAACGAGCACGAGATCATGTCGCTGTACGAGACGGATTCGTTCGACGAGGCGGTCGAGCGCGTGCGCGGCCGCTGCGAGATCGCTGCGCTGACGCGCAGCGAGAAGGGCAGCGTCGTGCTCACCGGGGCGGAGACGTACATCGTCGCCCCAGAGCCCGGCGTGCGGCCGGTCGACACGACGGGCGCCGGCGACCTGTATGCGGCAGGGTTTCTGTACGGGCTCACGCGCGGCGCCGACGTCGCGACGTGCGGGCGGATCGCGTCGATCGCGGCGGCCGAGGTGATCAGCCACTTCGGCGCGCGGCCGGAGGTGTCGCTGGCGAAGCTGCTGCGGGAGCGTGGCGTCGCGCTGGCCGGCTAGCCGCCGCCAGCGCCGAGCGCTTCGTCCAGCAGCTCGATGACGTGCACGACGTCCGCGCGCATGCCGCGCTCCCGGCAGCCGGCCTCGAGCTGCATCATGCAGCCGGGGTTGGCCGTCGCGATGACGCTGGCGCCGGTCGACGCGACGTCGCGCATCTTGTCGGCCAGGATCGCGCGCGACATGTCAGGCTGCACGATGTTGTAGATGCCGGCGCTGCCGCAGCACCGGTCGGGCGCCGCCATCTCGCGCAGCTCCAGCCCCGGGATGCGCCGCAGTATCTCGCGCGGGGCGGCCCGCACGCGCTGCGCATGCACCAGGTGGCACGAGTCCTGGTACGTGACGACGCGCCGGACTTCACGCAGTCCCGGCAGATCGTGCGCGGCGACGAACTCCAGCACGTCGAGCGTCTTCGACGAGAGCATCGCGGCGCGGTGCGCGTAGAGCGGGTCGTCGCGGAGGAGGTCGCCGTACTCCTTCATCGTCGAGCCGCAGCCTGCGGAGTTGACGATGATCGCCTCCACCCCTGCGTCGAGGAAGGCATCGATGTTGCGGCGCGCGAGGCCGGCCGCGAAGGCGCGGTCGCCGGCGTGGAGGCTGAGGGCGCCGCAGCACGTCTGCTCCTCCGGCAGGACCACGCGGTAGCCGAGCGCGTTCAGGACGCGGACCGTCGCCTCGTGCGTGCGCGGGTAGACATGCGGCATGACGCAGCCGCTGAGCATGGCGACGCTGCGCGTCAGCCCGGCAGGCTGCTCTGGCGGGGCGAAGCTCCGCGCCGGCACGCGCGGCAGTGCCGCCTCGGAGGCGGCGAGGCCGACGCGGCGCAGCATGCCGGTCTTGCGCACGATCGACCGCAACGGCGTGCGCTCGTAGAGGCGGAGGCCGCGCATGGCCGCGGCCAGCCGCGCCGGATGCGGCAGCGTCCGCCGCAGGGCTTCGGCGCGCAGGCGCCACGCCAGGGGCGCCGCGCCGCCTTCGAC
>DATMAH010000178.1:0-7657 GCA_035583735.1 Dehalococcoidia bacterium | reverse complement strand
GCAGGCGTCCGGCCACTCCCGCATCACCGCCAGGCAGTCGCCGCTGATGAGCTGATTCCGCCGCGGCGCGCCGCGCTGTATCGAGACGGGCGGGCGCGCGGGACGGCGCCGGCTGGTCGTTCGTCGTGCAGCTTGCACCATGCGCGCATTAGATCAGGGCGATGATCGAGCGCCCATAGGGGAACCCCCTGATGTTTGTCTAGTCCCGCCGCCCGAGTTGCCGCCGTGCGGATCCGAGCGCAGGCGCCCCCGCGCCCGCGTCTACCCCTCTGTGGCAATCTGCAAAATCTGTGGTTCCAGCCAGCGTCCGGGCCTACAATGCGGGCGTGGAGCAGCAGCAGCCCCGCACCGTCGGCGAGTACGTCGAGGCCATCCGCGCCGGCCTCGTCTGCGACCGTTGTGGCCGCTACATCGGCAGCCTCGGTCCCTCCCGCTACCTTCCGCCCGCGTACCCCATCGCCCTCGGCAAGCTGGGCCCGGACGACGAGGTGGAGGCCCTCATCGGCTTCGAGTGGCACATGCTGGGCCGCCTCCGCCAGGGCAACTTCGCCCTCCGCCACCCCCAGCAGGACGGCCATTGCGTCTCCATCCGCGAGTGGGCCGCAGCCGACGACGACGATGCCGATGATGAGGACGAGGCCGGCGCCCGGGAGGACGGCGGCGGCGGCGCGCCGGACGGCGGCTGACCGCTACCATCGACGCGGCTTATCGCCGGGACCGGATGAACGTGTCAAGCGTCTAGCGAAGTGCCACATACCGCCCATCCAAAGCTATAGAAGCCACCATGGGCCCGTTGTACAATGCGTGAGGAGGCGTATATGAACGCGCCCGACGGAAGGGACGTCCGGCCGGTGGCGCCGCCCAAGCGGGAGGTGCGCGTGGGCGAGGAGGAGTGCCCGCGCTGCCGGAAGAGCTTCACGGCCAGCTACTGGAGCGGCGACACCATGGTGCAGGCCCGCTGCCTGAGCTGCGACCTGAAGTGGCCCCTCCCGGACGTCGTGTAAGTCCGCTTCTTCACGCCCGTGGACGATTCGCAGCAATTGGATCAACGGCTGCGCATGTGAGTGTTATCGGAGATTATGGCAACGACGAAGACGAAGCAGCCCGACCCCATCGAGCAGATCGACGAAGCTGAGCTCATCGACGAAGTCCAGGTCGCCGAGCGCATCCCGGCCGCGCACATCAAGCCCGAGACCGAAGAGGCCATCGGCGAAACGCCCGACTCCGTCGAGCTCTACCTCAACGAGATCGCCCGCTACAAGCTCCTCCGGCCCGAAGAGGAGGTCTCCCTCGCGAAGGAGATCGAGAACGGCCGCATCCTCGACGAGATCAGCGACCGCTTCATGGAGGAGCACCACGCCGTGCCCACCACGGAGCAGCTCACCGTCTGCCTCCTCAAGGAGGTGCTCGAGGCCATCGCGGTCGTCCGCCGGTCGAAGGTCATGAAGGGCTTCCCACAGCGCCCGCCGCTCGTGGAACAGCTCTTCTTCGAGCCGCTCCGCGACGCCATCCAGGACCGCCTCGACGAGGACTTCGAGGAGGCCGTCGCCAAGGCCACCAAGCGGCAGGTCGGCCAGATCAGGCAGTACCTCATCACGATCTCCGTCGCCCAGCGCATCTTCCCCCCGGCGTCGCACGAGCCGCTGGAACAGGCGCTGCTCTATCTCTATCGCGGCGAGCCGAAGGTGCCGGAGCTGCCGCCCCCTTCCGCCCGCGCCACGACCAAGAAGGCGCAGCGCGAGCTCGAAGAGCTGAAGGCGCAGCGCGCCGCCGCCCGCAAGGCACAGCGCGACTTCGAGGCCGCGATCAAGGCGCTGGTGCCGTACGTCCTCACGGCCCGCAACATCGCGCAGCGCGCTGAAGAGCACATGGTCAACGCGAACCTCCGTCTCGTCGTCAGCGTGGCGAAGAAGTATGCCGGCCGGGGCATGCCGCTCATGGACCTCATCCAGGAGGGCAACGGCGGCCTCATGCGCGCCGTCGAGAAGTTCGAGCACCGGCGCGGCTTCCGCTTCAGCACCTATGCGACCTGGTGGATCCGCCAGGCCGTCGGCCGCGCCATCGCCGACAAGGGCCGCACAATCCGCCTCCCCATCCACATCACCGAGCTGATCTCGAAGTACTCGCAGGCCCGCGAGCGCCTCTTTCAGCGCCTCGGCCGCGAGCCGAAGACGTCGGAGCTGTCGAAGCTCATGGGCATGCCGCCGGACAAGGTCCGCGAGGCCGCCCGCGCCCTGCGCCAGTCCGTCGTCTCACTCGAGACGCCCGTCGGCGAGGAGGAAGAGGGAACGCTGGGGAGCGTCCTCGAGGACGTGATGGCGCCATCTCCGGAAGAGGAGGCGTCGCGCCAGCTCCTCCGCGAGCGCGTCCGCACCGCCCTCGATGTGCTGACGCCGCGCGAGCGCACCGTCATCGAGCTGCGCTTCGGCATCAAGGACGGCCGCCCGCGCACCCTCGACATCGTCGGCAACGAGCTCGGCGTCACGCGCGAGCGCGCCCGCCAGATCGAGGCCCAGGCCCTCGAGAAGCTGCGCCGCTCCAACGGCAACCTGCGCGGCGAAGGCGACTTCTAGCCCCGGCGAAGCCCCAACGCGCCCGCAGCGGCCTCTACGGCGCGTTCCCGTGCGCCCGCGATGTCGATGCGATCTCCGGGCGCGAGATGGTTCATTCGTACCCGCCTCTCGCCCGCCCTCCACCGGTAGGATCAAGGCGCAGCATCGTCTGAGTTGACAGAACAAATGTATCGCTGGGTCACCCACACAGATATACTCCGACGACGCCGATGCGGCACCCGCCACCCTGCGGCGCCGGACGCGTCCTTCAGGCTAGAGAGTGGCCCCGCACGGCCCGGGAGACGCCTCAATGGTGCTCAGTAAGATCCGTTTCGGTCCCGCAACCGCGGAGTTCGAGGCCCCCACCCGCTACCCGGACGGCTCCCCGCTCACCTTCCCAGAACTCCTCGCCCAGTCCCGCCAGGCGTTCGGCGGGCGCGTCGCGTTCCAGCAGAAAGTGCGCGGCGACTGGCAACGCTGGACCTTCCGCGACATCTCCGACGAGTCCTACCGTCTCGCCGCCGGCCTCATCGCCGCCGGCCTTCGGCCGGGCGACCGCGTCGCCATCATCGGCGAGAACAGCCTCCAGTGGGTCTGCGCCTACTACGCGATCGTCATCGCCAGGGGCACCGCCGTCCCCATGTACTACGAGCTGAAGCCGGCCGAGATCGCCGAGATGGTGGGGCGCAGCACGCCGCGCTTCGCCTTCATCTCCGCGAAAGTGCTGTCGCGCTTCCAGCAGCCGCTCGAGAGCATCGCCATGACGGTCGTCATGGGCGACAGCGCGGGCGAACCGCACCGGGACGGCCTCGCGCGCATCGTCGCCTACGCCGACGTGGCCGCCATGGCGACGGACGAAAGCCGCGCCACGCTGGCCGCCACTACCGTCGAACCGGACGACTTGGCCTCGCTCATCTTCACCTCGGGCACCACCGGCGGCATGAAGGGCGTGATGCTCACCCACCGCAACTTCATGGCTGACACGCGCTCCGCACGTCGGTCGATCGCCTTCACCGACCGCGACCGCTTGATCATGGTGCTGCCCCTGCACCACGCGTTTCCCTTCCTCGTCGCCATGTGCGCCGGCCCCGCCGTCGGCGCCACCGTCACCCTCGAGAACGACCTGCGCCGCGTCCGCGACCGCATGGCGGAGGTGAAGCCGACGATCTTCCTCGGCGTCCCCCAGCTCTTCGAGGTCATGTACCGCAACATCCTCAGCGGCATCGAGGCGCAAGGGCGGATGGAGACGTTCCAGAAGGGCCTGCGCATCGTCGAAGCGACGAAGCAGCGCACCGGCATCAACATCGGCCGCATCGTCTTCCGCGAGCTGCACAAGCGGCTTGGCGCCAGCCTCCGCTTCTGCATCAGCGGCGGCGCCGCGCTGAACCCGCAGGTCGCCCGCAACTTCGCGCGCCTCGGCATCCCCATCCTCCAGGGCTGGGGCCTCACGGAGGCCGCGCCCGTGCTCGCCGTGCAGCGCTGGAGCCCGCGCCGCTTCTACATGTCGAACTACTACGAGGAGCGCTTCGGCACCGTCGGCCAGGCGATCGACGGCGTCGCCGTCTCCCTCATCGACATCCCCGAGAAGGAGCTGTACGTCCACCTCCACGGCGAGGGCGAGCTCATCGCCCGCGGCGAGAACATCACGCCCGGCTACTGGCAGTCGGATGAGGCGACGGCCGCCGCCAAGCTCGGCGAGTGGCTCCGCACCGGCGACGTCGGCCGCATCGACGACGAAGGCAACATCTGGATCACCGGCCGCAGCAAGTTCGTCATCGTCCTCGACTCCGGCGAGAAGGTCCACCCCGACGAACTGGAGGAGAAGATCGAGCGCAGCCCGTGCATCGCGGACGTCGCCGTCATCGGCAAAAACGTGCGCGGCAGGACGCAGGCCTGGGCCGTCGTCTACCCCAACTACGAGGAAGTGGCCAGGCGCCTCGGCGACGGCATGACGGTACAGGCGGTGCGCGACCTCATCAAGACCGAGATCGACGCCCAGGAGCGCGACGTCGCATCCTACAAGCGCACGTCCAACTTCATCCTCAGCGACGCGCCGCTGCCGCGCACGAAGCCGCTGCGCAAGATCGCCCGTGCCCAGATCGCCGACACATACGAGTTTGCCATCGAGCGCTGGCGCGATTCGTGGCCGGCGTACGTCGACGCCTCCGCCCCCGCCGGCTCAGCGGACGGCGACGACGCCGAGCCGGCGACCGCCTGACGGCGCTCGCTTCCGCCGCGCACCAGGACGACAAACGGGCCGCTTGTGCGGCCCGCTCGCCTGTTCCTCGTGATGCCCTCGCCGCCTACGTGACGATGAACAGGGGCGCCAGCACCAGCGTGATCGTCGCCAGCAGCTTGATCAGCACGTGCAGCGACGGACCAGCCGTATCCTTGAACGGGTCGCCGATCGTGTCGCCCACGACGGCCGCCTTGTGCGCCTCGCTGCCCTTGCCCAGCACCTTGCCGTCTTCGTCCACCAGCGCACCGGACTCGATGTACTTCTTGGCGTTGTCCCACGCGCCACCGCCGTTGTTCAGCACCGTCGCCATCATGATGCCGCCGATCGTGCCAATGATCAGCACGCCGGCTACCGCCAGCCACCCCGACGCATCCTGAATCACCGTGCCGTCGCTCAGCACCACCTCCGAATCGCGCGTGAACCGGAAGATCAGCCCCACCGCCACGGGCATGCCGACGGCGAGGACGCCCGGAAGGATCATCTGCCGCAGCGCCGCGCGCGCCGTGATGTCCACCGCGGCCGCGTAGTCCGGCCGCGACGTGCCCGCCATGATGCCCGGGTCGGAGCGGAACTGGCGCCTCACCTCCTCGATGATCGAACCGGCCGCGTTGCCCACGGCACGGATCGCCAGCGAGCTGAAGAGGAACACCAGCATCACGCCCAGCAGGCCGCCGACGAACACGTCCACGTTCGCCAAATCGATCGGCAGCTCCTCCGTCAGCGGCACTCCCAGCCGCTCCTTCACCTTGTCCAGGTACGCCGAGAACAGCAGGAACGCCGCCAGGCCGGCCGACGCCACCGCATAGCCCTTCGTCAGCGCCTTCGTGGTGTTGCCCACGGCGTCCAGCTTGTCTGTGATCGCCCGCGCGCTCTCCGGGGCGCCCGACATCTCGGTGATGCCGCCGGCGTTGTCCGTGATCGGCCCGAACGTGTCCATGCTCAGGATGTACGCCGCCGACATCAGCATGCCCATCGTCGCGACGGCCGTGCCGAAGATGCCCGTCGTGAAGCCGCCCACGCCCGCGATCTCCGCCTCCGACCCCAGCACGAACGACACGACCAGCGCCAGGCCGATCGAGATCGCCGTCATCGCCGTCGTCTCGTATCCCACGGCTGTGCCGATGATCGCGTTCGTCGCCGGCCCCGTCCGCGACGCCTCCGCGATCTCCTTCACCGGACGCCAGGAGCCGGCCGTGTAGTACTGCGTGATGTAGACGAAGGCGATACCCGTCGCGATGCCGACGATGCCGCAGAAGAAGAACCAGTGCCAGTTGTCGCCCAGCATCGCGTACGTCGCGATGAAGAGCCCCGCGACCGAAAGCAGTGACACGATGTAGTAGCCGTAGTTCAGCGGCGTCATCGGGTACTGCTTGCTCTGCGGGTCAGGGTCCGTGAAGAACGGCACGGCCGTGAGCCCCACGATCGTCGCAATGATCCCGAACGACCGAAGCACCAGCGGGAACATGATCCACTCGATGTCGTCGGTCACGGCGTAGATCGCCACGCCCAGGATCATCGCGCCGATGTTCTCCGCCGACATCGACTCGAACAGGTCGGCGCCACGCCCCGCGCAGTCGCCGACGTTGTCGCCCAC
Source organism: Dehalococcoidia bacterium (assembly GCA_035583735.1). Lineage (GTDB taxonomy): Bacteria > Chloroflexota > Dehalococcoidia > DSTF01 > JACRBR01 > DATMAH01. The sequence goes on along the minus strand of DATMAH010000178.1, from coordinate 1,272 downwards.
CAGGTCCGCCACCACGGCGGCGTTGCGCGGGTCGTCCTCCGGTATGCCCGCTTCCACCTTGCCGACGAGGTCCGCGCCGACGTCCGCGGCCTTCGTGTAAATGCCGCCGCCGAGCTGGGCGAAGAGCGCGACGAAACTGGCGCCGAAGCCGAAGCCCACGATGAGGAACGGCGCGATCTGCGGCGGATTGTCGAGGAGGCGGCTGTAGACCAGGAAGATGCCCGAGACCCCGAGCAGGCTCAGCGCCACCACCAGGAAGCCCGAGACCGCCCCGCCTCGCAACGAGACCGTGATCGCCTCCTTCAGGCTGTGCTGCGCCGCCGCCGCCGTCCGGATGTTCGACCGCACCGCGATGAACATGCCGATGTAGCCCGCCAGCGCAGAGCACGCCGCCCCGACGAGAAACGCGATGCCGGTGAGAATGCCCTCTTCCCACCGGCCAACAACCTCGTCCTCACCGAACCCGATGCCGCCCCCGGCCGTCTGCTCGATCGGCTTCACCCCTTCCGAGATCGAGCCGACGATGACGGCGACGGCGATCGCCGTCAGTACGGCAAGGATCGCGATCGTCCGGTATTGCCGCGAGAGGAACGCCATCGCCCCCTCGAAGATCATGCCGGCGATCTCCTGCATCGCCTCGGTGCCCGTGTCTCGGCGCAGCACGTCGTACGCCAGCCATAACGCGAATATCACGGCGGCCAGACCCGTGACCGGTACTAACCAGACGAGTTCCATCGGCGTCTCCTCCCACTCGCTTCAGACATGCGAGGCGCCCTGATTGCCCGATGACGCGAACACACAAAAGGAGGCGCCGGAGCACCTCCGAAAGCGCGGCAAGTCTAACGCGGCGGATCATCACGATCAAGAAAGTAAACCTTTCCTGAAGCCGCCGTTGTCACGTCCCCGCCGCCCACCCGCTACACGATGAAGTCGCCCTTCAGGCGGTTGCAGTCGCCGCACAGCAGCTGGATGTTCCGTTCGTTCGTCGCCCCACCCCGCGCGACCGGAATGATGTGGTCGAACTGGAGATCCTCGTCCGCGCCGCAGCGGACGCAGCGGCCGCCGTCGCGCTGCCACACCGCGGCCCGCACCGCCTCCGGTATGCGCTCGCGCGGCCGGTCCGCCGCCTCCGGGCGCTGCCGGATCTTGCGGAGGCGCTCGATCCGCGCCTCCTTCCGGCGGCGGCGGTCCCAGGCGATGAGCTCCACCTCCTCCGCCGTGTGCCCGTCCGTGTCCCAGTAGAACTCGCCGTCCACGGCCCACAGCGTGCGG
>DATMAH010000177.1:0-2201 GCA_035583735.1 Dehalococcoidia bacterium | reverse complement strand
GACCAGCCCGATAGCTCGCGCCCCAATTCGTACTCCGTCATCTCGTGCATGTGGCGGCTCTCCTCGAAGATGCGGCACCGTGCCGGCGCGACGCTGCCGGCCGGCGGCCGCGAAAACTCCGCTGCGAATCAGCGGGTCATGGTATCGGCCGTGCGCGGCGCGAGAAAGACGGTACGTGCGGCCCGTGGCCGTCGCGCGCCCGGTCGATACACTAAGCGACGAGGTGCACGCACATGGTCATCGCAGAACGACTGGAGCCACTCACCGCGGACGACGACGAGATCCGCCGCGCGCTCGAAGACGCGTTCCTCCCCGCCATCCTCCCCGCGCTCGCGCACGCCACCGGCGACATCTCCATCCTGCGCCCGGGGCTGCTGCCCGAGCGCACCACGCCCGGCGCCGTACAGGGCGGCATGACGCCCGAACAGCAGCAGCAGGCGAAGGAAATCGCCTTCGCCGCCCTCAAGCGCCTGCGCGACTCCACCGGCATCACGCCCCTCCATACCGAGGCGGACCTCCGCGCCATCCTCGCCTGGATGACCAATGGCAAGGCCTCCGACGACTACATCCCCCTCCTCCTCGAAGAGCTCTCGCCGGACCAGGACTTTCGCGCGCCGAAGTGGCGCATGCCCGCAGGTACCGCCTATTCCGTCGCCATCGTCGGCGCCGGCATGTCCGGCATCCTCGCCGGCATCCGCCTCAAGCAGGCCGGCGTCCCCTTCACCATCTTCGAGAAGAATGACGACGTCGGCGGCACCTGGTACGACAACACCTACCCCGGCGCCCGCGTCGACGTCCCCAACCACTTCTACAGCTACTCCTTCGCCCAGAAGCCCGACTGGCCCAAGTACTTCTCCACCCAGGAGACGCTGCTCGACTACTTCCGCTCCTGCTGCGACGACTTCGGCATCCGCGCCAGCATCCGCTTCCGCACCGAAGTCACCAGCGCCGACTGGGACGACGAGCGCGCGATCTGGCGCCTGACCGTGCGCGGCGCAGACGGCGCGGAGGAGACCGTCGAGACGAACGCTCTGATCTGCGCCACCGGCCAGCTCAACCGTCCCCGCTACCCGGAGGTCGAGGGCCGCGACACCTTCGCCGGCCCCGCCTTCCACTCCGCGCGCTGGGACCACAGCGTCGACCTGCACGGCAAGCGCGTCGCCGTCATCGGCAACGGCGCCAGCGCCGCCCAGTTCGTCCCCATCATCGCCGAGCAGGTCGCCGAGCTGACGATCTTCCAGCGCACGCCCAACTGGTTCGTCCCCGTCCCCACCTACCACGACGACGTCGCCGACGGCCTGCGCTGGCTGATGCGGCGCGTGCCCTACTACGCCCACTGGTACAGGTTCTGGATGTTCTGGAACACGACGGAGGGCCTGCTCGCCGCCGCCACCGTCGACGAGAACTGGCCTGACAAGTCCAAATCCATCAGCCAGGAGAGCGAGATGCTCCGCATGCTCCTCGCCGGCTACCTCCAGGCCCAGTTCGCCGACCGGCCGGACCTCCTCGAGAAGGTCATGCCCCAGTACCCGCCCGGCGCCAAGCGCATGATCCTCGACAACGGCGTCTGGGCCGCCGCCCTCAAGCGCCCCAACGTCCACCTCGTCACCGACCGCATCGCCCGCATCACGCCGTCCGGCGTCGTCACCGCCGACGGCACGGAGCACGCCGCCGACATCCTCATCTACGCCACCGGCTTCATGGCGTCCGAGTTCATGACGCCGATGCGCGTGCGCGGCCGCGGCGGCCTCGACCTCTGGGACTTCTGGGGCGGCGACGCGCGCGCCTACCTGGGCGTCGTCGTCCCGCACTTCCCCAGCTTCTTCATGATGTACGGCCCCAACACCAACATCGTCGTCAACGGCAGCATCACCTACTTCTCCGAGTGCGAGATGCAGTACATCCTCGGCTGCCTGCGCCTCGTGCTCGAAGGCAAGCACCGCGCGCTGGACTGCCGGCAGGACGTGTACGAGGCCTATAACGTGCGCATCGACGAGGAGAACAAGAAGCGCGCGTGGGGCGTCAGCGGCGTGCCGAGCTGGTACAAGAACGCCAAGGGCCGCGTCTCCCAGAACTGGCCCTTCAACGCCATCGAATACTGGCAGCAGACCCGCGAGCCCAACCCCGCCGACTTCGAACTGCTGTAGGTGTGCTCACTAGCTGAATCCAGGTTGACACGAGTTGATGCCTCGCGAGATAAT
>DATMAH010000176.1:0-22062 GCA_035583735.1 Dehalococcoidia bacterium | reverse complement strand
GCGGCCGAGGGCCGCCTGTCCGCGGAGCCGGACGAGGAAGCCTCGGCCGCCGTCGTGCGGGAGGCGCTCTCGGCGATACGCGGCCTGCCCTTCGCCGTCGGCGCTGGCGCCATCGCCAGCTATCTCATCGGCCACGGCTCGTCGCAGGTGCGGAAGTACGAGTGGCAGACGCGGCCACAGTTCGGCCTGCTGCGCGACCGCAACGAGACGTGGGTGCGGCGGCTGCTGCGGCGGTTCCTGGCGGCCGGCGCGCTGGCGATCGACGCGGAGCGGCAGACGCTGCACATCACGCGGCGCGGCGCCTGGATCGCCGAAGGCACCCGTCCGAACGAGGTGCGGCTGCCGCCGGTCGTCTCGCCGTCGCTCGCCGGCGGGACCGGCCGCGCTGCGGCGATGCGCGAGCTGGACGGCGGCGCCCTCTCGCTGTTCGAGCGGCTGAAGAAGTGGCGGCGCGACCGCGCGGACGCGGACGGCGTGCCGGCGTACGTCGTCTGCCACGACGCGACGCTCGCGGCCATCGCGGACGCGCGGCCGCAGTCGGGCGAGGACCTGATCCGCGTGCCCGGCATGGGCGCCGCCAAGCTCCAGAAGTATGGCGTCCAAATCCTCACCGAGGTGCGCGCGCACCTCTCGGAGCATCCGGAGGACGCCGCGAGGCCGTCGCCCGCCGTCCAGGCGGACGCCGTGCCGGAGCACCTGCGCCGCACAGACGAGGACGGCCGGCGCTGGAGCGAGCACCAGCTCCAGGTGCGCGCGCAATACCCGCGCGCCTGGGAGCCCTGGACGGACGAGGAGGACGCCACCCTGCGTGCGATGTTCGCCGCGGGCGCGGAGGTCGACGCGATCTCGGCCGCGCTTCAGCGTCAGCCCCACGCCGTGACGATGCGGGCGGAGAAGCTCGGGCTGATCGAGGCAGCGCCTGCGCCGGCGACCTGACGGGCGCTGAGAGCGGCGGCCGCCGCCTGCGCCTAGAATGCATCGAGGATCACGCTCGATGCTGCAGACGAAGCTGGTCGACCTCCTGGGCGAGATCGCGGACCTCGACATCGAGACGCGGCCGGCCGAGCTCGAGGCGCATGCGTACGACGCGCTGGGCGCCGGCCGCGCCGCCTCCGCGCCGGATGCAGTGACGCCGGCCGTCGTTGCCCGGCCGCGGACCACCGGCGCCGTTTCGGCGCTGCTGCGACTGGCGCAGGAGACGCGCACGCCGGTCACGGTGCAGGGCGGCGCCACGGGTCTCATGGGCGCCGCGCGCTCGCTGCACGACGGCATCGTGCTCGACATGGCGGCGATGGCCGGCGTGCGCGAAATCGATGCCGAGGCGCAGGCGGTGTGGGCGGAGGCCGGCGCGACGATCGCGCAGGTGAACGCATCGCTGGAGCGGCACGGCCTCTTCGTCGCGCACGACCCGTGGACCGTGTCGATCGCCACGGTTGGCGGCACCATCTCCACCAATGGCCTCGGCTTTCTCGGCGGGAAGTACGGCAGCATGGGGCAGCAGGTGCTCGGCGTGGAGGCGGTGCTGGCCGATGGCACCGTGTTCCAGACGCCCGCGGTCAGGCCGCGCTCGTCGGGGCCCGACCTGACGTCGCTGGTCATCGCGTGTGAGGGGCAGTTCGCGGTGATCACGGCGGCCGCGCTGCGCGCGTTCCCGCTGCCGGAGGCGCGGCTGCTCGCCGGCTTCCGCTTTCGGTCGTTCGCGGCGGGCTTTGGCGCGCTGCTGACGATGCGGCGCGCGGGCCTGACGCCGGCTATCCTCGACTTCGGCGACCGGTATCCGTCGAGCGGAGGAACCGGCGCGGACGCCACGCTGTATCTCGGCTTCGATGGCTGTCGCGAGGAGGCGGAGGCAGCGATGGGCCGCGCGCGCTCCGCTTGCACCGGCGCGGGCGGCACCGCCGTCGGCGACGACGAGGTCACGGCGTTCTGGGACTCACGCCACGAGATCGCCGAGGGCTTCGCACGCCGGCGTGCCGCCGGCGAGCGGGCCCGAGGTAGCGCCGGCGGACGCAGCTTCGACTACGTGCACGTCTCGTTGCCGGCATCGCGTGTGCTGACGTACCGCGCCCGCGCGCTCGCCATCGCCCAGGCGGCCGGCGTCACCGTCGCCGAGACGGGGCTGTGGGCCACGCCGGAGCTGTTCTCGCTGGTGCTGGCCGCGGATGCCGGTCCGGCGGACGATGCTGTCCAGCGCACCGCCGCCGTCGTCGACGAGTGCCTGCGACTGGCGCAGTCCAGCGGCGGCTCGATGGAATACTGCCATGGCGCCGGGGTCCGTCTCGCGCACTTGATGCGCGCGGAGCACGGCGCCGGACTCGACGTGATGCGGCGGATGAAGCAGGCGCTCGACCCGGCGGGGGTCCTCAACCCGGGCAAGCTGTCGCTGTCGTAATCGCGTCAGGCGGTCGTCGCTGTGGCGTCGGCCGTGACGGCACTGCTCGGCGCGCCGTCCGCTGCGCCGGCGTAGGCGCCGCGGTACTGCGGCGGCAGCAGCGCGGCAATGCGGCGCATGATCTGGTCCGTCGCGGCCTGCGCGGTCTCGCCGTTGATGCGCGCGTAGCCGGTGAGCGTGAACGGCTCGCCGATGACGACGCGGACGCGCCGCACCGACCGCGGCCGCAGGAAGAACGCCGGCCACTTGATGGATTCGGTGCCGTACACGGCGACGGGCAGCACGGGCGCGCCCGTGCGCATCGCGATCATCGCCGTCCCGGGATGGCCGCGCTGCAGCGTCCCGGAGCGGCTGCGCGTGCCTTCCGGGAACATCAGCAGCATCTCGCCCCGGCGCACCAGTTCCGTGGCGGTGCGGAGCGCGCCCAGGTCGGCCTCGCCGCGCCGCACCGGGAAGGCGCCCCAGGCGCGAAACAGCCGCCCGACGACCGGCTTCTCGACCATCTCCTTCTTGGCCATGAAGACGGGGTAGCGGGGCCGCAATGCGCGCGCGATCATCGGCGGGTCCGCATTGTTCAGGTGGTTGCTGGCGACGATGACGCCGCCCTCACGTGGCACGTTCTCCCGTCCTTCCGCTTCGTAGCGGCGCACGTAGATCAGCGTCAGGGTCCAGGCGATGAGGAGGACGCCCCGGCGGTAGAGGTCACGCAGCATGCGGCTATCGTACTACCGGCGGCGCTCGCGTTCATCCCCCGCCACCGTCTGCCGGCACGACAAAGCCCGGACGCCTGGTCCGGGCTTGCGATGCCGATGGAGCGGAAGACGAGATTCGAACTCGCGACCCCCTCCTTGGCAAGGAGGTGCTCTACCGCTGAGCTACTTCCGCGTGGATCACCAGTATAGTCGCGCTCCGGCGCCCCGACAACGCCGCGACAGGTTCCCCTACCCCCGTACACTCCGCCGCGCGGCGGCCGATGCTTCCTGTAGGGTCAGGCGGACGGCACGCCGCCGCATGCCCGATCCTGCTGGTTGGGAGGACGCCGTGCCGAGATTCAAGGACTACTACGCCGTGCTTGGTGTGCCACCGCGCGCGCACGCCCGGACGATCGAGGAGCGCTACTGGGAGCAGGCGCACGAGCTCCACGGGGACCCGACGCGCAAGGCGCAGAAGCGCCTCTCGCTGATCAACGAGGCGTACGAGGTGCTCGCCTCGCCGCACAAACGGGAGCAGTACGACCGGCAGCACGCCGTCTTCAACTCGAACGGCGAGACGCAGCCGCGTCCGACGTTCATGACCACGCTGCTGGACCTGCTGAGCAAGCCCTTCCGGCCCGACTGACCGCGCGAGCCGAAAACCCGGCACCATCGGCGATTCGCGGGACGGCGCGCGCGGCCGCGACCGTGGTGGCGCGGGCTGAAAGCCCCGCTACGAGGCGGGAGGTCGTCGTCGCCGCCTGCCGTCAGCGCGGAAACGCGGAGAGGGCGCCCCGTGCGGCGCCCTCTCGTCACGCGTGCGTCCGTGAGCGCTACGCCTGCTCCATCTGATAGGACTTGCCCTCGGTCTTGATGGCGGGGGCGATGACCATCTCCGTCTTCTGGAAGTCGCGGATGGTGCGGGCGCCGCAGGTGCCCATCGCGGTGCGCAGGGCGCCGACGAGGTTTTCGCGGCCGTCGGTGCGCGACGTGGGGCCAAAGAGCGTCTGCTTGAGCGTCGTGTCGATGGCGACCTTGACGCGTGTGCCACGTGGCAACTCCCCGTGCGGCGTCGCCATGCCCCAGTGGTGCCCGCGCCCCGGCGCCTCGGCGGTGGCGGCGAGGATGGAGCCCAGCATCACCGCATCGGCGCCAGCCGCGAACGCCTTGCACATCGCGCCGCCGTTGCTGATGCCGCCGTCGGTGATGATCGGCACGTAGCGGCCGCTTTCCCGGTAGTAGACGTCGCGCGCGGCCGCGCAGTCGATCGTCGCCGTCACCTGCGGCACGCCGATGCCCAGCACCTCGCGGCTGGTGCAGGCCGCGCCGGGCCCGACGCCCACGAGCACGGCGGCGACGCCGGCCTCCATCAGCTCCTTGGTGGCGGAGAATGTGACGGTGTTGCCGACGATGACGGGGATGTCACCCATCTGTTGCACCAGCTCGTCGAAGATCAGGCCCCGCTCGGAGCGCGAGATGTGGCGCGCGCTGGTGACGGTGGACTGCACGACGAAGACATCGACCCCGGCATCGCGCGCGATGGGCGCGAACTTCTTCGTGTTCATGGGGGTGGCGGAGACGGCGGCAACCCCGCCGGCTGCCTTGATCTGCCGGATGCGCTCGCCGATGAGCTCCGGCTTGATCGGGGCGGCATAGACCTTCTGCATCAGGGCCGTGACCTCGGACTTCGGCGCCCCGGCGATCTCCTGGAGGATGGGCGCCGGGTCGTCGTAGCGCGTCTGGACGCCTTCCAGGTTCAAAACAGCAAGGCCGCCGAGCTTCGAGAACTCGACGGCCATCCGCACGTCCACCACGCCGTCCATGGCGGCGGCGAGGAAGGGGAGCTGGAACTCCAGGTTGCCGAGTTTGAAGGAGAGCTCTACGAGGTCGGGGTTGATGGTGCTGCGTCCGCCGGGGACGATGGCGACGTCGTCGAAGCCGTAGGCGCGCCGCATTTCCTTGAATTGTGGCTGTGACATGGGTTCGGGTACCTCCAACTAACTGCCGCCGGGCCTGCCCTCCCTGGGCTGCTTCGTGCTGGTCCCCGTCCACCATCAACTGGATACAGCGGATCGAGGCCGGCGGAGGCCTTCCTACCGGTCTGCTACGTGTGCCTCATGTCTCGTCCGTTTGCGTCCTGCTCGACTTGAGCGTTGAGGTATTTCAATGAGTGTAGCGATGGCGCCGAGAGCGCGTCAATAGGTTTGGCCCGATCTAGATGAAAAGTATGCGCCCCTTAACATATGTCGTACCATAATGGCGATGGGCACGCTTTTCCTCGTGGCCACGCCGGTCGGCAATCTCGAAGACATCACGTTGCGCGCGCTGCGCATCCTCGGCGAGGTCCCGCTCATCGCCGCCGAGGATACGCGCATGGCGCGGCGTCTGCTCTCGCACCACGGGGTCCGCGCGCGGCGCATCATCAGCTACAACGACCACAACAAGCGCGCGCGCACACCCGTGGTCCTGGAGGCGCTGGCGCAGGGCGACGTTGCGCTGGTCTCGGACGCCGGGATGCCCGGGATCAGCGACCCGGGCGCCGGCCTTGTCGTTGCGGCGGCGGAGGCGGGTCATCGCGTCGTGCCGGTGCCGGGCGCGTCCGCCGTGATCCTGGCAGTGGCGGCGAGCGGCCTGTCTTCGCGCCGGTTCCACTATCTCGGCTTTCTGCCGAAGCACGCCGCGGCACGCCGCAGGGCGCTGCTCGAAGCCGGGCGAACAGGTGACACCATCGTGGTCTTCGAGTCGCCGCACCGGCTTCGCGCGACACTCGCCGACGTGCAGGGGGTGCTGGGCGACCGCCGCGTCGCCGTCTGCCGCGAGCTGACGAAGCTGCACGAAGAGATCTGGCGCGGCAACGTCGCCGGCGCGCTCGATCACTTTCAGCAGCCGCGTGGCGAGATCGTGCTCGTCATCGAGGGCGGCGCGCCCGCAGAAGCCGCCACCGCGCCGGACATCGAGGGAGCGATCGCGCGGATGCGCCGCGAAGGCACACGGGGGCGCGACGCGCTGGCGTCGTTGCAGGCGCTGGGGCTCAACCGGCGAGAGGCGTATCGTCTCTGGCACGGAGGCCGCTAGCGAGCGCGGCCTCGGCCTCTTCCTTCGTCTTGTGCACGGTGCCGGGCGCATGGGTCGCCGGCGCGTACACCGTGTAGAGCTTGAGCGGCCCGTCTCCCGTGTTGATGACGTTGTGCCACGTCCCGGCCGGCACGATGCCAGATGCGCCCGGGTGAGGAGAAACGGCAGGCGCGGCGATGGCCGCCTATGGCTGCCGCTGGCCGCGCGTCGCCGGGTCGTCGACCTCCGTGGGCGCGACGCCGCTATTCGTGTTCGCGATGTCCTCGAGTTCGCGCTCGGTGACGCCGCCCATCGAGCCGCCGAGGCTCTCCTCGCCGGACGCCATCGAATCGAAGCGCAGGCCGGAGAGCTCCTGGCCCCGCTCGATCACTTCCTTGAAGCGGGCGAGGTCCTCTTCGACCTGCTTCTCGGGGTTGGCGAAGACCTGGCTTACGATGTCCCCGACGACGCCGGCCGGCGGGTCGTATTCGATGGTCACGTCGAGTTCGGTGGCGCGCTCGTCGCCGTGGAAGTTCACGCGGCCGGCCGTCGTCATGCCGTTGCTGCCGGGGATGGACCGCCAGCCGATGGCCTCGTTCGGCCGGTCCAGCGTGATCTCCGCGTCCCACTCTGCCGACTTGCCGAGCGGCCCCTTCGCCTTCCAGTGCGAGCGCCCGCCGCCGACCACGCGGACTTCCTCGATGTTGCTCATGAAGGCCGGGAAGTTCTCAAAGTTGTGCCACGCCCTGTAGACGAGATCGACGGGCGCTGCTACCGAAACGCTCTTCTTCACCTTGGGCATGCGAGCACCTCCGCGCGTTGTCCGGGTCTGATGCAGCACCATCGCCCATTCGCGCGGCAACGGCCGCATTGCGGGCTCGGGCTCGCATGTCCGTTTCGTATCGGTTGCGGATTCGGTGCCCGGCGTCTCCGTCATGAGGCGGAGATTGGGGCTCCGTCCAAGGTGGCCGGCCGGACCCCGCCTGCTGCGCGATCCGGCCGCGCAGCGGCTGCCCGACACTGTGGAAGCAAGCAGCGACAGATAGACGAGGGACAGACAAGAGGAGACATCGCCATGCCCGGGTTCATTTCAACGGAGCGCCTCGCGCGCGTGAGCGCCCGCCGGCCGTGGGCGGTCGTCGCGCTGTGGGCCGCCATCGTCGCTGCCGCGATCGTCGGGGCCGGACAGATCCGGTTCGACGAGGAGCAGGAGATCACCACGTCGGACTCACACGAGGCGAAGCGCCTGGTGGAGGAGCTGCGCGGCGGCGCCGACGCGAACGAGACCATCGTCGTGATGTCGCTCGGGCCCACCGTGGATGACGCCGAGTTCAAGAGTTACGTCGGCACGCTGGTGAGCCGGCTGCGGCTGCTCGACGACAACGTGGCGTCTGTCACCAGCTACTACGAGACCGGGGACGAGAGCCTGGTCTCGGACGATAGGCGGGAGATGATCATCCCGCTCTCGCTCACGGGCAGCCGGACGGAGGCGTCGGACACGGTCAAGCCTGTGCTGGACGTCCTGCACGACGGCGAGGGGTCCGGGTTCAGGCCGCTGATCGTCGGCGACGGCAGCCTGGCGCGGGGGTTCGAGCACGCGTTCAAGAAGGACCTGGAGAAGGCCGAGATGATCGGCCTGCCGGCGGCGCTCATCGTGCTGGTGCTGGTGTTCGGGGCGGCGATGGCCGCGGGCGTGCCCGTGGTGATGGCGCTGCTCGGCATCGTCATCTCCGTCGGCATCACCGGCGTGCTGAGCCGCATGTTCGGCGTCAACTCGATGGTCGTGAACATGATCACGATGATCGGGCTTGCCGTCGGCATCGACTACACGCTGTTCATCATCGAGCGCTTCCGCGAGGAGCGCGCGCGCGGCGTCGAGAAGGTCGCGGCGATCGCGGCGTCGGGTGCGACGGCCAGCCGCGCCGTCCTCTTCTCGGGCATTACGGTGCTGATCGCGCTGTCGGCGATGTTCGTGGTGCCCGCGACGACGTTCCGCGGTCTGGCCATCGGCGCCGTCACGGCCGTCTTCGTCGCGGTGGCCGCGGCGCTGACGCTGCTGCCGGCGGTGCTGAGCCTCCTGGGCGACCGCATCAACTGGCTGCACCTGCCGGGCCGCAACGGGGCGAAGGCGCTCGAGGACGAGGACGGCTTCTGGGGCCGGATGACCAACGCCGTCATGCGGCGGCCCGTCGTCGCCATCGCCGGCTGCGTGACGCTGCTCGTGGCGGCGAGCGTGCCGGTGCTGACGATCAATCTCGGCACGATGGGACTGCGCGAATTCCCGGACGACCTGGAGGCGATGCAGGCGTTCCGCGTGCTGGACCGGGACTTCTCCGCGGGCCGCATCGCGCCGGCTGAGGTGGTGCTGAAGGGCGACGTCACGTCGCCGAAGACGCAGGCTGCTGTCGAGGAGCTGCGGCAGGCGCTGGCCGCGGACCCGGCGTACGGCGAGGTGAGCCAGCTCCAGATCAGCGACGAGGGCGACCTGGGCGCGCTGCAGGTGCTGATCAACGGCGACGCGATGGGCCCGGACGCGCGCGACGCGGCGAGCAAGCTGCGCAGCGAGTACATCCCGCAGGCCTTCGATGGGAGAGACGTGAGCGTGGTCGTCGGCGGCACCGCGGCGGCGAACGAAGACTACGTGTCGACGATGGTCGTCTTCATGCCGGTGGTGGTCGCGTTCATCCTGACGCTGAGCTTCGTGTTGCTGATGCTGGTCTTCCGCTCGATCGTCATCCCGGTGAAGGCGATCCTGATGAACCTGCTCTCGGTGGGTGCGGCGTACGGGCTGATCGTGCTGGTGTTCCAGCACGGCGTGGGCGCCGGACTGCTGGGCTTCCACCAGAGCGACAGCATCGAGGCGTTCCTGCCGATCTTCCTGTTCGCCATCCTGTTCGGGCTCTCGATGGACTACCACGTGTTCCTCCTGAGCCGCATCCAGGAGCGATTCCTGCAGACCGGCGACAACCGCGGCGCGGTGGCGTACGGCCTGCGCTCGACGGCGCACATCATCACCGGCGCGGCGGCGATCATGGTCGTCGTGTTCGCGGGGTTCGCGATGGGCGACATCGGCTCGCTGCAGCAGATGGGATTCGGCCTGGCTGTCGCGGTGTTCATCGACGCGACGATCGTCCGCTCGATCCTCGTGCCCGCCACGATGGAGATGCTGGGCGAGCTGAACTGGTACTTCCCGCGCTGGCTCTCCTGGCTGCCCACCATCAGCGTCGAGGGCGCGGGCGAGCGGCGCGGCCGGCCGGCCTACGGACCGGCGCCCGTGTTCGCAACGGAAGCCGCCGGAGGGGGCGGCGACTAGCGGCCACCGGCCGGCGTATACATCGAAGTGGAGGGGCGCCCACCAGGCGCCCCTCCGTCGTCCACCCCGGCGCTACGGACACGGCGTCCGCCCGCTACAATCGCGGCGATGCGTCCCCACGAATCGGTGCGCCTGCGCCTGGAAGAGCGCGAGCGAGCGCTGGCGCCCGCGGCGGCGCGCTCGTACGAGAGCCGCGGCCGCGTCCGTCCCGAGCCGCCCTCCGATATGCGGACGGAGTTCCAGCGCGACCGCGACCGGATCATCCACTCGAAGGCGTTCCGGCGGCTGAAGCACAAGACGCAGGTCTTCATCGCCCCGGCGGGCGACCACTTCGTGACGCGCCTGACGCACACGCTGGAGGTCGCGCAGATCGCGCGCACCATCGCGCGGGCCCTGGAGCTGAACGAAGACCTGACCGAGGCGATCGCGCTGGGCCACGACCTGGGCCACACGCCGTTCGGCCATGCGGGCGAGCAGGCGCTGGCCGAGCTGCTGCCCGACGGCTTCCGCCACAACGAGCAGTCGGTCCGCATCATCGACCTGCTGGAGAAGGGCGGCGAGGGGCTGAACCTCACGTGGGAGGTGCGCGAGGGCATCCTCAAGCACTCCAAGCCCCGCGAAGGCATCTTCGAGGAGCTGGGGGAACGCTCCTGGTCGGCGGACGAGTGGGGGGCGCCGCTGGCATCGACGCTGGAGGGCCAGATCGTGCGGCTGGCGGACTCCGTCGCCTACCTCAACCACGACATCGCCGACGGCATCCGCGCGGGCGTGCTGCGGCCGCGGGACCTGCCGGCGCGCGACGTCCTCGGTGAGACGCACTCGCAGCGGATCGACACGCTGGTGGCCGACATCGTCGATGAGTCATGGGACGCGGCGCACGCGCCGCCGGCCGGCGGGGCGACCGCGGGCGCGATCGCGATGAGCAACGCCGTCGCCGGCGCCACGGACGAGCTGCGGGACTACATGTTCGAGAACGTGTACCTGTGGGAGGAGCGGCTGGCGGAAGCGGCGCGCGCGCGGCGGGTCATCGAGTTCCTCTGGCAGCACTTCCTGCGCCATCCCGATGAGGTGGCGTCGTCGGAGTACACGCGCCCGGAAGACCCGCTGGCGCGCCGCATCGCCGACTACATCTCCGGCATGACGGACCTCTTCGCGCTGCGCACGGCGGAGCGGCTGGGCTTCCGCGGCTGAGTGGCCGGGCAACGCGAAGGGCGGCGGCCAGGAGGAGGAGCCGCCGCCCTTCCGTGGTGGAGCCGCCGGGCCTCAGTTCATGTTCATGGGCACGGCCGGGTGGGGCAGCGCGTCGTTGTGCAGGCCCTCGGGCCGGGCCTGCCCGCTCACGGGGGCGAAGCCCAGCCGCTGCCGCTCCTCGACGACGATCTGGTGGACGCGCTGGCGCGAGACCTTGAAGTGCTCGGCCAGCCGCGACTGGTTGCCCTTCGCCATGCAGTCGCGCTCCAGCAAGTAGCGCACCGCGATGCGGAGCTTTTGTGTCCGTTGTGGGTCCCGCTTGGCCATGCTTCTCTCCGTGGGTTGCTTGCCGGGGTCTTGCGCCTCAGGAGGCGCGCGCCGGATGCTGCGCGGGGCCAGCATCGCCGTTGCCTTCATCATCGATGGCGGCCATGGCGCGACGTTCCTCCACCACGATCTGGTGGACGCGCTGGCGCGACACGTTGAAGTGCTCCGCCAGCCGGGACTGGCTCCCGGGCGCGAGCGTGCCGTGCTCCAGCATGTAGCGCACCGCCTTGCGGAGCTTCTCGGTGCGCTGGGGGTCGCGTTTGGCCATCTCGTCCTCTCCGATAGGCTTGACATACCTACAAACGGGCGGCGTCAATCCCTGTTACGCATCCGCGCGACGCAGGGCTTGCGGGCCGGGGCGGGCGCATCGGCGCCGCGACGCCGCGATGTCAAGCCGGAGGCGCCGGAGGGAGGGACAGTGGCCACGAGCGAAGCCATCGAGGAGCTACTTGACAAAATGACCGCCGAGCGGGAGGCCCTGCTGGCCCAGGTAGAGGCGCTCTCGGACGAGGAGGCCTCGTTCGCGCCCCTGGACGGGGAGGGCGAGGCACAGTGGTCGCCGAAGCAGCAGTTGGCCCACCTGGCGGAGATGGAGACGACCTACCGGGCGTGGGTGGAGCGTGCGCTTGCGGAGGACGCGCCGGACGTGGCGGGGGTGATAGGGGAGCGGCCGGCGATCGGGCTGGAGCAGGCGCAGGAGCACGAGGTTGGCGCGTTGACGCGGCAGCTCCGCGAACAGCGCGACATAACGTTACGACTGGTCCGGTCGCTCAGCCCTGAGCAGTTCGAGCGGACGGCGTCGCAGCCGATGTTCGGCAGCCTCACGGTGATGCAGTGGCTGCGCTCCTACTACCGCCACGACCGGATGCATCGCGACCAGATCGCGGGCCGCGAGCCGGAGTACAAGCCGCGGTTCGTGGGCGGCAAGGAGCCGGACCAGCGGCGAGGGCCGCGGGTGTAGCAGCGAACGAGCGCGAACGGCGCAGCGAGGCGTCAGCGCGTCAGCGTAGGTGCGCAGGTGCCGGCACGGTCGGCGGCAGGCTGGGGTAGCCGACCGGCGGCGACGGAGCGCCGAGAGCGGCGTGGGGCGCATACGGATGGAGCATGCGATGGCGGGTGACGACGAGGCAGCGGCGGACGAGCGGGCGGCCCGTCGCGACCGCAAGCGGCTTGCGGCGCGGGAGCGGATCCAGAAGCACGGCGCGGCGACGGCGCGCGTGTATCGCGATGCTGTCCTCAAGCGCATGCGCAAGAACGCGGGGACGGACGGCAGGCGCGGAAAGCGCAATCGCCGCTGAGCTCGGCCTCCCGCGGCTACTTGACGCTGCCCTCCCGTCTGGCGCAGGCCACCCGGGGAAGTAGAGAGATCGTGCTTGCCCTTGCGTCCCGCGGCCCCGTAGGATCGAGCGACGTCGCAGCTTGTGCCGTAGGACAGGACAATCCCCCTCGCCCGGCCCGCACCGTCCGCCCTGTACCAGCACCCGACCTGTGACCGGATAGCGGTTGAGTAGCCTATGACCAGGATTCGGCTGGCCTTCTTACTCTGCGTGGCCTTCCTGGGCGCGCTGCCGCTTGTGGTGCCCGGCGGACCGTCGGTCTCGCAGGCCGCCGCCGGCACGTGGACCGGCCAGTACTACAACAACATGACGCTCAGCGGCACGCCGGTCCTCACGCGGGACGACGGAGCGACGCTGAACTTCAACTGGGGCGAAGGGCCGCCGGCCAGCGCCGTCAACGCCGACTTCTTCAGCGCGCGCTGGGAGAAGACGGACAACTACACGGCGGGCACCTACCGCTTCACGGTGACGGCCGACGATGGCATCCGGGTCTTTCTCGATGGCGTGAAGGTGCTCGATGCCTGGGTCGACCAGCCGCCGACGACGTACTCCGTCGACCAGGCGGTGACCGCCGGCAACCACACGGTGCGCATCGAGTATTACGAGAACGACGGCGGGGCGGTGGCGCAGGCGTCGATCACGAACGTCAGCGGGGGCGGCGGCGGGGCGAACTGGACGGGCCGCTACTACAACAACAAGACGCTGAGCGGCTCCCCTGTGCTCACGCGCAACGACGGGCCGACGCTCGACTTCCTCTGGAGCGGGTCGCCGGGCCCCGGCGTGAACAACAACTCCTGGAGCGCCCGCTGGGAGCAGACGGCGACGTACGCGGCCGGCAACTATCGCTTCACCGTCACCGCGAACGACGGCGTGCGGCTCTACGTGGACGGCACGCGCATCCTCGACGAGTGGCGCAACCAGTCGGCCACGTTTACGGTCGAGCGGGAGCTGACGGCGGGCAGCCATACGATCCGCGCCGAGCTGTATGACAATACGGGCTCGGCGCAGATCCGGCTGGTGACGACCAACGTCACCGCGCCACCGCCCGGGGCGTGGAGCGGTGAATACTTCGCGAACCGCACGCTGTTCGGCGCACCGGCCGTGGCGCGCAGCGATGCCGCGGTCAACTTCGACTGGGGCGAGGGCTCGCCCGACCCGCTGATCCCGAACGACAACTTCAGCGCTCGCTGGACGCGCACCCTCAACTTCGAGGAGGGCGTGTATCAGTTCACGACGACCAGCGACGATGGCGTGCGTGTGTACGTGGACGGTGAGCTGATCCTCGACTACTGGATCGACCAGGCGCCGACGGCACACGTCGCGAACCGGAGCATGACGGCGGGCCCCCATACCGTCGTCGCCGAGTACTACGAGGCGGGCGGCGGGGCGATGATGCAATTGCGGATCGACTACATGCCGGACTTCGGCGGTTTCGTGACGGAAGCCGTCGTCACCGGCCTCAATATCCCGACGGTGTTCGACTTTGCGCCGGACGGGCGCATCTTCATCGGCGAACAGAGTGGCCGTGTGCGCGTCTGGACGCCGGGCGGCGGCCTCACGACGTTCTACACCGTCTCGCCGGTCAACAACTACCAGGACCGCGGCCTGCTGGGCCTCGCGCTGGATCCCAACTTCGCGCAGAACGGCTACGTCTACCTGTCCTACACCTACGAGAACAACGCGGCCGACCCCGGGGGAGACAAGACGGCGCAGGTGATCCGCGTCACGGCCAACGGCAACGTGGCCGACCCGGCGAGCAAACTGGTGCTGCTCGGCTCGGTCGTCGGCACGCCGCAGAACCCATCCTGCGAGGGCTATCCGACATCGGCGGACTGCATCCCATCCGATTACGATAGCCACACGGTCGGCAACCTGAAGTTCGGGCCGGACGGCATGCTGTACGTGGTCACGGGCGATGGCGCCAGCTACGCCAGCGTCGACCAGCGCGCGCTCCGGGCGGTCAACATCGACCGTCTTGCGGGGAAGATCCTGCGCGTGGACCCGGCGAACGGCAAGGGGCTGCCCGACAACCCGTTCTACAACGGCAACGTGGACGCGACGCGGTCCAAGGTGTGGGCGTACGGCTTCCGCAACAACTTCAGACTCAACTTCAAACCGGGCACGAACACGATTTTCAGCGGCGACGTGGGCTGGAGCCTGTGGGAGGAGATCAACGTCATCGACGCGGGCGACAACATGGGTTGGCCGTGCTTCGAAGGCCCCGTCCGGCAGTCCGGCTACGAGGCGTTCGCCACCTGCGCGAACATGGCGTCGTCGAGCGTGCGCTTCGGCATCCACTCCTACATGCACCCGCCCGACGCCGCGGCCGTTGGTGGCGATTTCATCGGCGTCAACGGCTTCCCGCCGGAGTACCACAACACGTACTGGTTCGGGGATTACGCGCGGGGCGAGATCAGCTATCTCCGCGTCGACGCCAACAACAACCTGGTGCCCGGCAGCATCACGGTGTTCAGCACGACGGCCGAGGGCCCGGTGCAGATCGAGACGGGGCCGGACGGCAACCTCTACTACATCGCCATCCTGGCCGGCGAGCTCGTGCGCATCCGCTATGAGGGCGCGAACCGCGCGCCGGTCGCGGTAGCCGCTGGCACACCGACCGCCGGCCTGGCCCCGCTCACGGTGAACTTCTCCAGCGCCGGCTCCAGCGACCCGGACGGCCAGGCGATCACGTACGACTGGGACTTCGGCGACGGGTCGGCGCACTCAACGGCAGCGAACCCGGCGCACGTGTACCAGGCGGACGGCGAGTACGTCGCCCGGCTCACGGTGCGTGACCCGCAGGGGCTCATCGCCACGGCGACGGTGACCATCCAGGTTGGCAACCGCGCGCCCGTCGCGACGATTGCGGCGCCGGCCGACAACAGCCGCTACGACATCAACGACGCCATCGCCTTCAGCGGCTCCGCCACCGACCCCGAGGACGGCGGCCTGAGCGGCGCCAGCCTCGCCTGGAGCGTGGTCCAGTACCACTGCGCCGACGGCACCTACACCTCTTGCCACACGCACAACGTCACGACGTCGTCGGGGAGCGGCGGCAACTTCCAGATCACGGATCACGGCGACTTCGTCTACTACGAGATCTTCCTCACCGCCACCGACAGCGGCGGCCTGACGGACACGAAGAAGGTGACGCTGCGGGCGAACACGGTGGACCTGACCTTCACGTCCAACCGCGTCGGCATCAGCCTGACGGTGGACGGTCAGGCGCGCGTCGTGCCGTTCACGATCACGGTCCCGCGGGGGTCACAGCACACGCTCTTTGCCCCCTCGCCGCAGATATCCGGCGCGGAGAACGTCGAGTTCCAGTCGTGGTCCGATGGGGGTGCGCAGCAGCACACGGTCGTCGCCGGCGGGAACACGACGTTCACGGCGACGTATGGGCTGCCACCGACGCCGACGCCGACGGTCACGAACACGCCCACGCAGACGGCGACGCCGACCAGCACCAACACGCCGGCCCCCAGCAACACGCCGACACCGACGAGCACGCCCGCTCCCACGGACACGCCGGCTCCGACGGACACGCCGGGCGGCCCGCCGACGGATACGCCGGTCGCGACCTCCACGCCCACGCCGACGAGCACCGCGACGGCGACCCGCACGGCGACGCCGACCCGCACGTCCACGCCGACGTCCACGCACACACCGACGCCGACATCGACGCCGACGCCGGTGGCGCCGCCGACCCCCGCGCCACTCGCCTACTACGCGATGGAGCAGGCCGCGTGGAGCGGGGCGGCGAACGAGGTCGTGAACTCGGCCGGCACGTCGTTCCACGGCCGCGCGGTGAACGGCGCGCAGACCGCCAACGCATCGCCGGCGCGCCCGGGCGCCCCGGGCACGTGCCGCTACGGTGTGTTCGACGGCGTCAACGACTACCTGGACATGGCGTCGCCGAGCTTCGGGTTCACGAACCGGCTGACGGTGATGGCGTGGGTCCGCTGGAACCGGTCGCCCGGCAGCGGCAACAACTGGGCGAACATCGTCAGCAACAACTCCAACGTGGAGTCAGACGTGGGGCAGTTCTGGCTGCAGCATTCCACGGGCAACCAGTTCTTCGAGTTCGCGGTGCAGACCAGCGTGGAGCGGCAGTACGTGGCGTCGAGCGTCTCGCCGGTGCAGGGGCAGTGGTATCACGTGGCCGGCGTGTATGATGGCGCGGCGCTCCGCATCTACGTCAACGGGCAACTGACGGGCACGGAGCCATGGTCCGGCAACGTGGTCCCGCGCACGACGGCGCACCGCCTGCACGTCGGGCGCTGGGCATTCAATAGCGAGAACTTCCGCACCTTCCACGGCAACATCGATGAGGTGCAGGTCCACGCGGCGGCGCTGACGCCCGAGCAGGTCCAGGCGGTATACCAGTCCACGCACCCCTGCTGATGCCGGCCGCGCGCTCGGACGTCTCTTGCTAGCGTCGCTCGCGCAGGCGCTGGACGATCGCCAGCGCTTCCTGCTGCGAGATGCCGAAGCGGCGCAGCCCGTAGCGCACCATCTCGTACGCGACCTCGCTCTCCGCCGCGACGGTGGCCGTGGCGCCTGAGCGGAGCAGGCGCTCCGCATCCTGGGGGCCGGACGCGCGCGTGATGATATCGAGGTGATGGTTGCGCTCGCGCGCGCGCTCCACGAGCAGGCGCGTGGCGAACGGGTCGGCGAGCGTGATGATGAGCACACGCGCGTCGGGCAGGTTCATCTGGTCGATGATGGTGTAGCTCGTGGGGTTTCCCTCGACCACGTGGAAGCCGCGGTCGCGCCCTGCCCGGGCAAGGACCGGGTCGGACTCCACGACCGTGACGTCAAAGCGGCCGGCGAGCGTCCCCGCGACGAGTTCGCCGGTGGCATTGAATCCGACAACGATCGCGCGCCGGCCAAGGCGGGGGACCGGATGGTCGGGGTGCTCGGGCTCGGGGGGCGCCGGCTCGCGCTGGACCCAGCGGTAGCCCGCCGCCAGCGCCGCCGGGCTCACGACGATCGAAAGCACCGTGGCGGCGAGGATGACGGCGAACATGTCCTCGGAGAGCACCCCCTCCTCGAGCCCGGAGCGGGCCAGGAGAAACGAGAACTCGCCCGCCGGCACGAGTGCGACAGACATCAGCAGCGCCGTCTGTCGCACCGGCGTGAGCATGTTGGCGAGCACGAACGTGATCCCGCCTTTGGCCAGCAGGATGCAGGCAAGCACGGCGAGCACCAGCCACCAGTCGGCGATCACGTCGGGGTCGATCAGCATGCCGGCCGAGGTGAAGAAGATCACGGCGAAGACGTCTCGCGTCGGCAGCAGTTCGCCGAGGACGCGATGCGACAGGTCGGACTCCGAGACGACGATGCCTGCGAGGAAGGCGCCCAGCGCGAGCGAGAGCCCCACGTAGTCCGACGCCAGCGCCGTGCCGATGGCGAGCGCCGTGATCGCCAGGAAGAAGAGCTCGCGCGAGCGCTCTTCCGCCACCCGCGCGAGCACGAACGGGATCACGCGGATGCCGACGATGACGACGGCGAGGATGAATGCGCCGGCCTTCAGGCCAGCCAGCGCGACGGACGACATCGAGTCCAGCGCCCCCTCGCCTTCCGCCAGCGCGGCCAGCGCCACAATGAGGACGACGGCCCAGAGGTCCTGCACGATCGACCACGACAGCGCCACGCGGCCGTGCTCGCTTGCCATGTCGCCGCGCTCGTCCAGCAGCTTGGCGATGACCGCGCTGCTGGTGACGGAGGCGGCCGCGCCGATGTAGAGCGCTTCTTCAGCCGTCCAGCCGAACACCGGGCCGGCCAGCGATACGGCGGCCAGGACCCCGACGACCTGCAGCGAGGCGACGACAGCGAGGCGCGGGCCGCCGCGCAGGATGTCACGGATATCGAACTGCACGCCGACGGCGAAGAGCAGCAGGACGATGCCGATATCGGCGATGACCAGCAGCGAGTCGAGATCGCCGACGAAGCCGGGCGTGAACGGCGAGATGAGCATCCCCGCCGCGACATAGCCAACGATCGACGAGAGCCGGAGCCGCGTCGCGATCCAGCCACCGACAAGTGCGACGGCGAGGGCGACACTGACGTCGAGGAGCAGCCTCGTCTCGCCTTCCACGCCCCGATTCTAAACGACGTTACGCGACCGCCCGGTGCCGCGCGACGGGCCTGGACGGATGCGAGCGTCAGTCATGCACCAGGAGCGTGTCGTGGACGGCGTGCAATGCGTACCAGTACCCCGCCGCGCGGACGCGCAGCATGACGACGATGATGCGACCGTCGGCCTGAATGGTTGACCCTTCAACGAGGTCTGAGAACGGCTGGCCTGCCGCGAAGCTGCGGGCGTGCTCTATGCGCGCGGCCAGCCGCCCGGCATTCTTCAGCGCGCCGGCGTCCGTGCCGTGGACGAGGACGACTGCCGTGAAGGCGCCGCGTCCGTCGATCCCGGCGGCCGCCGCGTACGCCGCGTACGGCGCGAGCGCGTGCTCCGGGGACAGTGCCGCGACCGCAAGACGCCGTTGCTCGTCCGTCGTGGCGCCAGCCGTCAGACGCGCCGATGCCGCTTCGACCGAGAACGGGGCGACGTCGGCGGAGAAGAGCGCCGAGTACACCGGCAGCCGCTCCAGCGCGCGCGCCATCTCGGCGAAGTCGGCGTGATCGGCGAGCGTTGCGCCGGCGGGCGAATCGCCCGCAAACGCCGTGCGCATCGCCCCGGCGCTGCCGCCGTCGTCCGTGCGCCCGCGCAGGACCTGGAACGCGCCGCCGCGCGTCCATGCGTCCTGGTCGACATGTCCCAGGGGCATCCCAAGCTCGGCGGCGGGCCGGTCGAGGTCCCGCGGCGTCCCGGCGAGGCCCGTGACGGGCGCCGGGACGAGGCCTGTGCGCGACCCCGCCGCGTCGAATGTGAGCGCGCGATAGTACGCCATCATGTCGTCTGCGCCGGCGGCGGCGGGGGGCGGTGTGATGCCGTAGCTGCGGCGGAAGCGCTCGTAGTCGTTAATGACGGTGAGCGCGCGGCTGTCGCCCGTGGATGGGACGAGACGGAGCATGTCCGTCCAGGGCCCGCCCGTCTCGGCTGCTCCCGGCGCGCGCGCCTCGTCGCGCTCGCGCGCCGCGCCGGCGTCGTGGATCGCGGGCAGCATCGCGCGCGCGAGCTTATCGGCGCCGGCGTCGGTGAAGTGCACGCCGTCCGGCGACAGCGTGGGGTCCGCCATGCCGCGCGCGCTCACCAAACGCAGCGAGCCGGCGAGGTCGAACAGCGTGACGGTATCGGGGTGCTCGTCGGCGACGCGCTCGTAGATACGGTTGATCGCGTCGATGCGCCTCGTGTCGAAGCGTGGCGACGCGGCCGCGACGCCGAGGTCGGGCTGCTGGAACGGGGGCATCGTCACCAGCATGACGCGCGCGCCCTCCGCCGACAGCACGTCGATCGCCGCCTCCAGCTCGCTGGCGGCGAATGCGTCCGATTCGGGCGTGCCGAAGGCGAGGCGGCGCCCCCCGACCTCGCGGTCGTGGAGGTCCCAGGCCCCGGGCAGCACGACGGCGACATCCGGCTGGAAGGCGTCGACGTAGGCCCGCCAGCGCTGCTCCCAGTCGGTGCAGTCGGGCGATGTCTCCGTCCAGCGGCCATCGACGAGGACGGCCTCGCCGCGCAGGAGGCCGCAGCCGAGGCGTCCCTGGTTCCAGACCGCGAGCCCTTCCCCGGTAGCGGCGCGCTCGAGGCCGCGTCCCAGCGTGAACGCGACGGAGTCGCCCACCACGAGCACGCGCGTGGTGTCGCGTGCGGCGGGCGGCGGCGCGGCGCGGGCGTCCGCAGTCGGCGCTCCTTGTTCCGTCGCGCCCTGCGTCGTCACCATCACGGCGACGATGACGGCGGCGGCGGCGGCGGCCGCGCCGGGCACGGCGACGCGCACGGGCACGCGCGACGCTATGCGCCCGCGGCGTACCGGATCCTCGATCAGCCAGTGCGAGACGGCTGCGGCTGAGACGCTGGCCGCGCAGCGCACGGCGAACAGCGCGTAGCCGTCGAGGCCGGTGCGTTCAGGCGTGAGGACGAGGAACAACGGCCAGTGATACAGGTAGACGCCGTACGAGACGACGCCGGCCCAGCGCAGCGGCGCCAAGCGCAGCACCCGCGCGACGGCACCGCCGGCGTCGGCGATCGTGGCCGCGATGATGATGGCGACGCACAGCGCCAGGACGAGGAAGCCGCCGCGGTACAGGATGTCGGTCGATCCGGTCGCGTCATGCCAGGCCCAGGCGAGCATGGCGGCGGCCGCGATCGCGGCGCCCTGGAGCGCGTGACGCCTTCGCGAGAGCGCCGCCGCCATGGCCGGCATGCTCAGTGCGACGGCGAGCGCCGCTCCGACGAGCAGCGACTGCGCGCGCGTGTCGGTGCCGTAGTAGACGCGCGATAGGTCTTCGCCCGGGGCGTGCAAAAGCGCCATCAGCGCCGCCGACGCGAGCGCGAGCGCGATGCACAGCGCGAGCAGCATGCGGGGCCGCGCGCGCGCCCGGAGCGCCAGCGCCAACGCCAGCGGCCAGAGGACGTACCACTGCTCTTCGATGGCGAGCGACCACGTGTGCAGGAACGGGGAAGGCGCCCCGAACTGCTCGAAGTACGAGTCGCCGGCGAGCACCTGCCGCCAGTTCGCGACGTAGGCGACGGTGGCGAAGGCGTCCGCGCGGATGCCCGACAGCTCGTGCGGCTCCGCGAGCAGCGCCGCATACGCCGCGACGCCCGCGATCAGCACGAACAGCGCCGGGAGCAGCCGCCGGGCCCGCCGCATCCAGAACGCGCGCAGGTCGATGCCGTCGCGCGCGTCTCCCTCGACGAGGAGCAGCGTGGTGATCAGGTAGCCGCTCAGGACGAGGAAGGCGTCGACGCCGAGGAAGCCGCCACGCGCCCAGCTCAGTCCGCCGTGGTACGCCAGCACGCCCGCGACGGCGAGCCCGCGCACGCCGTCGAGCGCTGGCATGTACGTGATGCGCAGGCCCCGCCCGTCCATCGATATCCCGTTGCGCATGAGCTGTGACTGATGCGACATCCGCGACGGGCAGACATCACGCGGGGCAGACTAACCCGCCACGCAGGGTGGACGCCAAGCGCGGGTATTAGATCGAGCGGGCGATGCGCTTGCCGGATTGGGCGACGCCGGGCGAGATCTCGAAGCGGAAGACCGTGGCGCCGGCGGTGATCTCGTCGCCGTCGTCGAGCAGGACGACAGGGAGGTCGCTGCGGGCGCCGGCGACGCGCACGTCGTCGCGGAGGCGTTCGAGTACGTAGTTGTCGGCGCGCTGCCAGATGCGGAAGCTCGGCCCCTCGTCGCCGGGCACGACCACGGCGTCGTCCGCGCCCTCACCAGCGGCGACGGCGATGCAGGTCCCGGTGCCAGGCCCGGAGACCACGCGTACGCGCGGCGGAGGTACGTCCTCGCCCGCCATCACGCGCGGCTCCTCGCGCACCACGCGCTCCGGCTGCAGCCGCAGCGACAGCAACCGCTGGTCGATCGCGTCGGGGTCGGGATCGTCGGGCGATGCGCGGCGCCAGATCTGCCACCCACGCTGGTTGGCGCGGCGATGCGCGCTTCCGTTGTCTCGCGCAGCGTCTCTCGGGTCGGGCTTCGGCGTCCCGCGCATGAGTGCGCCGTCGCCGTCTGCCGGTACTGCGCGCTCCGCAGGAGCGTCCAGCTCGATCGCGCCGGCGCCGCCGGCGTCGGCCGTCGGGCCAATGCCGGCGTCTTCGGCGGGCTGGGCGTTCACCGGCAATTCGGA